>JBKJQC010000207.1:0-2731 GCA_046593995.1 Polyangiales bacterium | reverse complement strand
GTCGAGCATGTGCTGCCGCGCGCGGACATCAACGTTTTGGCGGCCGTGGTGTCATCGACGTCGTCGCCTCGTCCGGCAGACTTCTGGTTCCTCCCTCTCGCCTCCCCGGCTCCCCGGCTCTCTGTTTGTCGGCGGCTCGGTCGAGACCAAGAAGTTCACGCTCCCGAGTCGTGACATCATCGTGCCCGCGTGGACGAGCGACGAGACGAGGGACCGCGACGTTACGAGCTCGGCTATCGCCCTGCGCTCGATGGCCTCCGCGGCATCGCGATCCTCGCCGTGATTGCGTTCCACGGCTGGTTCCTCGACGGAGGGTTCTTCGGAGTCGACCTGTTCTTCGTGCTCTCCGGCGCGCTCATCACGATGATCCTCGCGCGCGAGCAGGCGGATCGCGGGTCGATCGACCTCGTCCGCTTCTACAAGCGACGCGCCGTCCGCTTGGTGCCGGCGCTCGCGTTCATGGTGGCGGTCGGCTACGCGTGGTGCGCAGCGACCGGCCACCCCTATCGCGACGGTTACGCGGCGAAGGCACTGATCGCGATGTTCTACGTCATGAACGTCTACCTGGCGTTCGTGGCGAAGAACGCCGAGGCGGGTGATCCCTTCGTCCACACCTGGTCGCTCGCGCTGGAGGAGCAGTTCTACCTGGTGTGGCCCGCGGTGCTCCCGCGGATCCTCGCGCGCTCGCGGCGAAAAGTGATCGGAACCCTCCTCGCCGCGATGGCGGTCGTTGCGCTGCTGCGCGCGCTCGAGTGGCAACTCGGACATCGACGCGCCGCGTACCTCGGCCCCCTCGAGCGCGCCGACGGACTGATCGCTGGCTGCATCGTCGGACTGCTGACGACATGGGGCGCGTCGGAGCGTCTCCTCGCGCTCAATCGTCGACTCGTCGTGCTCTCGGCGCTCGTCCTCTGCGTGGCGTTCGTGGTCGCGCGTACGAGCCACGCGCCTGTCTACCTGGGCGGCTTCACGCTCGTGAACCTCGCGGCGGCGAGCGTGGTGCTGCACGTCCTCCACCACCGAACGAAGGCGCTCGAAGCGCGCCCGCTCGTGTGGATCGGGAAGATCTCCTACAGCTTGTACGTGTTCAACGACGCGATTCGCATGGCGGTGGTCCCGCTGCTCGATTGGCCTTGGTTGATGCTCGTCCAGGTCGCGCTCACGTTCGCGTGCGGGATCGTCACGCACTACCTGATCGAGCGCCCCTTGCTGCGCTTGCGAGACCGGACCGCCGTCGCGCGTTGAGCTCGGCGCCGCCGAGCGGCACATGAGGACGCGCGCGAGCTCGTTCGCTCATGCACGCATCCTCCGTCGACGCACCGCGAGCTCACGAGCCGAGCGGCGCGCCGCACGCTCGGCACTCTTTCAGGCTGTACGAGGCCGCCGCGGCGCAGTTCAGGCACTTCTTCGGCAAGAAGTAGAGGACGACCATGCCGAGGCAGCTGAGTAGACCGAGGAGGCAGAGCGCCGGGTGCTGGCCGCGCATCTTCGCGTAGAACCACAGCCCCCCGACGAAGAGCCCGATGCCTGCGAGCGTCAGCAAGGTACCGATCGGCCCTGCCATGTTCCGCCCGACGCCCTGCAGGACGAGTCCCGGCAGACCGAGCGCGAAGCTCATGGTGTTGTACGACTTGAGCTGACGACGCAGCTCGTCCGCACGCTCTGCGGTGATCGCCTGGGCGCCGAGTCCTGGGCCAGCGGGTGCGGCGGGCGGAGCGTAGGGGTTCATCGGGGCCACGTTCCGTCGGGCGGCGGCGGAACGCCATCCTCACGGAAGACCGTCAGAAGAGCGCCGGCGTGCAGGTCGACGTGTACTTGTACGCCGAGTATCCGGCCGAGGTGACCGTGAGATAGTTCTCCGCCGAATTCGACGTCGCGCCGCGCACGCGGATCTCGCGCCCGTCGTTCATGTCGGCGATGCACACGCGATTGGCGCTGTTCACGCCGGTCACGACCGCAGCACGATACGACGGCGTGTCGAGCACACGCACGCTCTCGCCGAGGGCGTCGGCGAAATCGAAGTACTCGGGGTGCGCCGTCTTCACGCCCTCGATCGAGGCGCGCACCGCGGACTGGTGGACGGGCGAGATCACCACGCAAGACACGCCCGGGTCGCCGCAGTCGCCGCAGTCGATGGTTCCGCCGCAGCCGGTGGGGATGATCCCGCACTCGTTCCCGCGACAGGTGGTCTTGCACCCCGCGTCGACGCCCGGAACGGTGTCGGCGTCGGCCACGAACGTGTCGGCGATCTTCGTGTCGACGGGCGTGGCGTCGACCGCGTTCGCGTCGGGCACCGAGGTGTCGGTCCCCGCGGCATCCGCCGGCGAATCGCTGTCGTTTGCCACCGCGTCGCCATGCGCGGCATCACCGGTCACGCCACGATCGGGGGCCACATCGCCGTCGCCGCTCACGCACCCCGCGTGCGTGGACAGGAGCGCGGAGAGCAGGACGGGGAACAGCACGCGCATCGGACTCGTTGGAGTGTACCGCGTTCCCGCGACCTCTCGTCTCGAACCCTGGACCCTAGACCCTAGACCCTAGACTCGCGAGAACACCATGACCGAGCTGCAGCCAACGCACGGACAGAAGATTCGCTTCGCCGGGGGAGACCTCGGTTGGATCGTCGGTCGTCCGCCGTGGAAGGCGCCCGTCGCGCAGGCGCGGCGGAGCGGTCGGAAGATCCCGCCCCACGCGCCCGGGGCGCCCGGCATCGGGGACATGCGTCGCCTCC
>JBKJQC010000130.1:0-3120 GCA_046593995.1 Polyangiales bacterium | reverse complement strand
GCACGGGTGGCGGAGGCAAGGGTGGCAAGCGCAGCGTCGATCAGGAGATCAACATGGTCCCCTTCATCGACCTGTTGATGGTGACCATCTCCTTCCTCCTGATCACCGCGGTCTGGTCGAGCATGGCGCGCATCAACGCGAGCGCGCAGGTGCCCTCCAACAAGCCGAAGGCGGAGGACCAGAAGAAGAAGGACAAGGAGCCCGCGGTGCTCCACGTCCGCGTGTCCGACAAGGACAAGAAGTTCATCCTGCAGTGGCAGGCGGGCACGAAGACCGACGACATCATCTCCGTCGACATGGATGCCGACCCGTCGGGCCGGTACCCGAAGCTCGAAGAAGAGATCAAGAAGGCCTACATCTCGGGCCAGGGTCCGCAGAACCTCTACGGCGACGACGTCGGCTACGAGCAGAGCCTCGCCAACGATCACGGGGCGAACTCGCTCAACCAGGCGATCATGCACGTCGACAATGCCTTCCCCTTCTCGGAGGTCGTGAAGGTCATCGACGCCATCTACGTCCCGCGCCGTTACGTGTGCTTCGCTCCGAAGCCCGACTGCTGCGGCAAGCCGGACAAGAGTGGCAAGTCGGGCGAAGGCTGCAAGACGGCCGCCGACGACATCCCCGCATTCAACGTCGCGTTCTCGGCGAACTGAGGCAGCAAGATGAGCGGTGCCAGCGCAAAGATCTTCGATGTTCACCACCCGAACATCCACAAGCCGGGCAAGCGGCTGATGAAGAACGTGCCGTTGAACTTCGTCCGCAAGAAGGTTGCGGGCGGAGGGCGACGCAGCACGGATGCTCCGTTGAACCTCACGTCGATGATCGACTTCCTCATGGTCGTCGTCATCTTCCTCCTCTCGACGTTCAGCGCGTCGAGTGAGCAGAACGTCCCGAAGGAAACGAAGATCCCGAACGCGCGCAACGTCCAGGAGCTCCTCCTGGCACCGATGGTCGGCGTCGCCGGCAAGGACGTCTACGTCGACAACAAGCCGGCGGGGACGATCGTCGAAGCGCTCGACGCGATGGAGCAGGGCAAGACGGCGCAGCCGATCAAGCTCTCCGACCTCGAGACGAAGCTGAAGTTCATGAAGGAGACCTGGAAGTCGACGCACCCGTCCGACTCTCCGTTCCCCGGCATGGTCATCCTGCAGCTCGACGAGAAGCTCCCGGCGTTCGTCGTGAAGAGCGTCTTCTATACGGCGGCGCTCAGCGGCTACAGCAACATCAGCTTCCTGGTGAACAAGAAGGGCAAGTCCCAGTCCGACAGCGCCGAGGGCGGCGGTCACCACTGATCGCGCAGCCGAGCAGTGGCTGACGCGTACAAGAGTGAGCGAGTAAAGGCGATCCCTTGGGGGGTCGTCTTGGCGATCGCGAGTGCGGTGTCGCTCGCAGGGTTCGTCTACTACTACTCGTACAACCGCGAGATCACGGGCGAACGCGCTCGGCTGATCAAGGAGCGTCAGGCGCTCGCCGCGGAGATCGCCGAAGACCTCGGCACCCTGCGCGGGAAGCTCGAGCCTTGGACGGTCGCGCTCGCGACGGGTCCCTTCGCGGGCGACCTCGTCGATCCCGACGCGCGCTCGCTCAGCTGGCGTGAGCGTCCGGTCGTGTACCTGCGCGTTCGCGCGGGAGACGCGACGTCGAACGAGGCCGTGCAGGCGGCGGCGAAGCTCACGTCACTCGACGGCCTCTCCGCATGCTTGATCCGCACGAAGGGCGCGGGCCCGTGGGCCTACGGCGAGATCATCGCGCGCGCGACGATGCTCGGCAGCGACTTCATCCGCGACGTGAAGGAGACGAAGAACGATCTCCGTCTGCGGAACCTCACCTACGCGCTCGACCAGTTCAAGCAGAAGGACTTTCCGATCGCGCGCGATGCCGCGCGGCAGGCGGAGTACGCGGTCATCGTCGTCGACGAAGATCCCGCGCAGGTCCCGGCGACCTCGCCCGCGTTCGGTGGCGACGCTTCCGTGCACCAGAAGATCCTCGGCACCGTGCACGCGATCCGCATGTCGGTCCGACGCATCGGCGACGGGCGCGAGTATCTGCGACTGCGACGCACGCCGGAGGCGACGCTGATCCACGCCGCCGGCGACGCCACCGCGATGGCCGCAGGGCTCGAGGTACGACGCATCCAGGCGCTCGGCTGCGCGATGGCGAACGAAGCGCTCGCCCTCGCGGGACAGAAGGGCGGCACCGAGCTCGCGGCGAATCCGCCGCCGCTCCCGGCGCTGATCGTCCCCGCACCGAGCGCGTCTGCGAGCGGCTCGGCGAGCGCTGCGGCGAGCGGCTCCGTCAGCGCCGCGCCCTCCGTCTCGGCCTCCAAGTGACGGCATCCAAGTGAAGGGGCGCGTGGGCAGAGCGCGGGCAGCCGTGCTGAATTGGCCCGAGGCCACCCGCGCGCTCCTCGTCGCCATCGCGGTCGCAGTCGTCGCTACCGCGGCATCGTGGCTCCTTCGCGATTCGATCGTGGCCACTGCCGTGGGCGGCGTGTTCCTCGGCGCGACATGGCTCTTGGTGCTGCGGCGACGCGACGCTGACGTGCGCGGCTGGGGTCTCGCGCTCGGCGGCGTCCTCGAGGTGCCCCCCGCCCCATGGCGCGTGACGTTCCGCGACGCGGCCATCGCGCTCGGCTGGGCGCTCTTGCTCGGCCTGCTGATTTTCCCTGCGTTCGCGATCGCGTTCGCGCGCTACTGGCCGGTGCGCCAGGTCGCGTGGTCACTCCCGCCGAAGCCGCTCGACGCGATCCTCGGCCAGCTCGTCGTCGTCGCGCTCCCCGAGGAGGCGTTCTTCCGCGGCTATCTCCAGACGGCGCTCGACCGCGCGTGGGGGCGCAAGGTCCTCGTGTTCGGCGCTTGGCTCGGCCCCGGTCTGCTGGTTTCGAGCCTGCTCTTCGCGCTCGGTCACCTCGCGACCGTGCCACATCCCGCGCGGCTCGCGGTGTTCTTCCCGAGCCTCGTCTTCGGATGGCTCCGCGCGCGCACCGGCGGCATCGGCGCGGGCGTCGCGTTCCACACGATGTGCAACTTGTTGAGCGAAGGACTCGGACGAGGCGGCGGCCTCTACTAAATGACCGAGCGTGATTCTCGAGCGCTCGGATTGAACACGGAGGCGCGGAGG
>JBKJQC010000132.1:0-5773 GCA_046593995.1 Polyangiales bacterium | reverse complement strand
CACACCCCACCCGAGCCGTACTCGGGAATCAGCTTCACCTTCTTCGCGAGGTGGACGCGCAGGTTCGCCATCACCGTCTGCACCAGCGACTCGCGGCCGAACTGGAACATCAGCAGGTCGCCGGGCTTCGCGCCGCAGCGCGCGTTGATCGCCTCACGCAGCGCGGGGCTGATCGTCTTGCTCAGCGGCGACTGGGTCCACTCGCCCGTCTCGCCGAGCTTGGCGCGGGCCAGACCCATCGAGCCCATGCCCTTGACGTACTCCTCGAGCTTGTCCGACTCGGCGCGCGACATCCCGTACTGGGCCGGCAGCACCATCGCCTTCACGATGCCGCCCTTCTCGACCGCGTCGAGCATCAGCGGAAGTCCGCCGCCCGCACCGTGCTCCTTGATCAGATCGGTGAGCAGCACGTGCTCGAGGCCGAAGCGAAGGTCCGGCTTGTCGTTGCCGTACTTGTCCATCGACTCGTAGAAGTCCATTCGCCGGAACGGCGTGGGCACGTCGATCGCGAGCACTTCCTTCCAGAGCTTCTTGATCAGCCCCTCGATGATCGCGAACACGTCGTCCTGCGAGACGAAGCTCATCTCGACGTCGATCTGGGTGAACTCGGGCTGGCGGTCGATCCGCAGGTCTTCGTCGCGGAAGCATTTGACGATCTGGAAGTAGCGATCGAAGCCCGCGACCATGAACAGCTGCTTGTAGAGCTGGGGCGACTCGGCGAGCGCGTAGAACTTGCCCGGGTTGAGCCGCGAGGGGACGAGGAAGTTGCGCGCGCCGCCCGGCGTGTACTTGACGAGGAACGGCGTCTCGAGCTCGAGGAAGCCGTTCTGGTCGAAGTAGTTGCGGGTCACCTGGTTGATGCGGTGACGGACCTTGAAGATGGCTTGCATCTTCGGGCGGCGGAGGTCGATGTAGCGGTTCTGCAGCCGCACCTCTTCCTTCGTCACGATGTCGTCGGACACCTCGAAGGGGGGCGTCTCCGCCTTGTTGAACACGACGGCCTCGACGACGCCGATCTCGATCTCGCCGGTCGGGATCTTCGCGTTCACGTTGCCGCCGCGCGAACGGACGATGCCGCGGATGCCGACGACCCACTCGGGCCGCACCGCCTCGGCCATCGCGTGCGCTTCCTTCACCTGGGTCGCGTCGATCGGGTGCCCGCCCTGGGCCTTCTCGGGCGTGAGCTGCGGATCGAACACGATCTGCGTGATGCCCTCACGGTCCCGCAAGTCGACGAAGATGCAGCCGCCGTGATCACGACGGCTCGCCACCCAGCCGAAGAGCACGACTTCTTTGCCGATGTCCGCTGCGCGAAGGTCGCCGCAGCGGTGGGACCGCTTCAGCTCGTCGATGAACCGTGCCATGGCCGGCACGGTAGTGAGTCGCCCTTCCCACGTCGACTCCTCGCGCCAAAACCCAGGGATTTTCCGGCGGCGGGCGTCTCGCGCCGGTTGACCGCGCGGCGCGAACGACTTCAACTCGTCCGCGTTGGCACAGCTCTACGTGATGGTGCCGGGCAACCCCCAGCCGCAGCTCCTCGAGACCGACGAGGTGGTGCGACGGATTCGTACGGGCGAGCTCCCGCAGACGGCGAACGTCGCGCGCCTCGGCGAGACGTCGTGGGCCGCCGCGAAAGACCTCCCCGAGATCAAGGCGCAGCTCACGACCGACCACTCGATCCCGATCACGCGCGGCGAGCTCCCCTCGGCCCCCGAGGCCTTCAACTCGCTGGCCGGAGCACCGAGCCCCTTCGCCTCGCAGGCCGGGGGCCCCGCCGTCACGCAGTTGGGTGAGGGCGCGCCGAACGCGACGGCGTCCGCTCCTCCGGCAGCTCGCCCCACGCCCGCAGCGAAGACGATGTCGAAAGGGCTGCTCGTCGGCCTCGGTGCCGCGATCGGCGTCCTCGTGCTCGGCGTCGTCGGACTGACGCTGCACCGCAATTCGTACAGCCGCGGCCTCGTGCTCGAGCACGTCCCCGATGACTGCGCGGAGCTCTACTACGTCGACATCGCAGGGATCGCCGAGAGCGATCCGGTGCGGAGTCAGCTCGAGAAGTTCGTGAAGAACTCGAAGGATCTCGCCGAAGAAGAGGTCTCGGCCAAGAGCAAGAAGGACAAGGAACGCTACGAGCGCGCGATCGAGGCGCTGCAGAAGAACGGCATCGAGATCACCACCGTGCGCGAGATCGCGCTCTGCGTTCCGCAGGTCGACAAGGACGGTGGCGAGAAGGCGGGAGACAAGCTGCTCGTGCTGGTGGGCGGCACCTTCCGCAAGGGCAACGTGCTCCGCGGCCTCTCCGAGGCGGCGGGCGCCGCGCTCAAGGACGAAGACGTCTGCAAGATCGAAGACGACGACGGCCGCGAGCTCCTCAAGTGCTCCCCCGACCTCAAGATGGGAAAGAAGGAGCCGGTCTACGCGTCGCTCGTCGACCCGCGCGTCCTCGCCATCAGCCCCGACAAGAAGATGGTCAAGAGCGCGCGCACCTCGAAGGACCGCTCGAAGACCTACGGCGCCGACAAAGGCGAGCACGTCGTCGTCTACCGCTCCAAAGCCGCGCCTTCGTGGGAGGGTGCGTTCGGCGAGACGAAGCTGAAGATCGGCGCGAACGAGACGACCCTGGTCGTCGAGACGCACTACGACCCGGACAAGGGCAAGAAGAAGCTCGAGCAGTTCAAGGACGGCGAGGAGCTCGTGAAGAAGAAGGAGAAGCTCCTCCGCGAGGCCGCAGACAAATGCTTCGACAAGTCGCCACTGGAGGCGCTCGGCGAAGGCGTCGAGCGCACCAAGGTCGAGGCCTACGACGACGGCATCCGCTACGAATACCGCGCGTCGAACAAGGAGCTGAAGAAGACGTTCGAGAAACTCGCGGACGCGGACAAGGACGACATGTGGAAGGCCGCCAAGACGTGGTCCTGCATCACCGTGCTCGTCGAGCCGTACTCGTACTGAAGAGGTCTAGGGTCCAGGGTCCAGGCCTCGAAGTCGCGATGCGCTGGCGCCTCGCTGCGGATGCGCGCGCGGTCGTCAGTCGTCAGTCGTCAGTCGTCCGCTGACGCGGGACGAGACCAGACGTGGCTCCCTCTCGCTCGCTCGGGTGACGACCGACGACCTGCAGCGACCACGTCTCGGCCGCGGCGCTCTCGTCTCGTCTCGTCTCGTCTCGGACTGACGACTGACGACCTCTCGTCTCTATCCCTGGACCCTAGACCCTGACCCCTAGACCTCTCCCATCAGTCCGGCGGCGAAAGCGCGGGATCGAAGCCGGGATCGTCGACGTCCGACTTTCCGATCTGCGTCTTCACCGCCTTGAAGTCGTGCGGCGCAGGGAGCGGTGCCCCGGTCTTGTGGAACACCAGCGGCTTCACGATCGCGGCCTCGTACTCGTCGTCCTCGAGCTTGCCGCGGGCGTGCTCCTCTTTGAGGAGCGCGCGCAGATACGCGAGGTACGCGTCGCTGACCTGGCCTTTCTCCCACATGAAGTGCCGCTTCACGGGTGAAGGCAGGATCGACACGAGGAACGTGGCCTCGAGCGGATCGAGATCGCTCGGCGGACGTCCGAAGTAGTGCCATGACGCCGGGCCGACGCCGTAGAGGTTCGGTCCGAACTCGATCACGTTGAGGTACAGCTCGAGGAGCTCGCTCTTGCTCATCGCCTGCTCGAGCCACGCGGTGAGCACCGCCTCCTGGAGCTTGCGCGAGAGCTGCTTCCGCCGATCGAGGAAGACGTTCTTCGCGAGCTGCATCGTGACGGTGCTCGCCCCGACGACGAACTTCCCGGCCTTGATGTTGGCGATCACGGCGTTGCGGATCGCGGCCGCGCTGAAGCCGTTGTGGCCGTAGAACGCGCCGTCCTCGCACGTGAGCACCGCTCCGACGACGTAAGGCGAGATCTTGTCGAGCGTCGCCCACTCCGGCGTGCCCGGCCCGAAGCGCGCGGTCTTCGGGTTCCCCTTCGGATCGTAGACGCGGAGCTCGAACGGCTCGCGGAACCGCTCGACCGAGAGCCCAGCCGGCACCTTCGTGGCGCGACACTTCTGCTCGAGGAACAGGTCGACCTGCGTCTTGTCCAGCATCCGCGCGTCGAAGGCGAGGCGTCCGTGCGCGGCGAACGTCCCCTGCATGTCCATGCCTTCGAGCTTGGGGAGCAGTCCCTTGGGCATCGAGGCGAGCGCGTCGCCGCACGCGACCAGCGGCACCGACCACGAGAGCCAAACGCTCGGTAGCTTCTTCCCGTCGGCGGCGCCCTTCTCGGCCGTGACTGCGGCGAACCCGCCTTCGGCCTCGAGCCGCACCTTCCCGAGCTCGACCGCGCCGCCGGTGAGGCTCCACGACGAGAGGTCCCCCTTCGAAGCAATGATTCCCTTGGCGGACACATCGATACCGCGAACAGGACCGTCGGCGAGCCGTGGGTCGGCGATCGTCGCGCCCTTCAGCGAGAGCGACCCGTCGGCGGCGAACGTCTTGTCGTCGGGATCGAGCTCCAAGGCACCACGCGCCTCGATCGCGGTCGTCTCGACGCCACTGAGGCCGAGCATCCCCTCCTGGACGCCGAGCTCGGCGAGCGTCGCCGGGCCCATCTTCAGCTCCGCGCTCCACTTCCCGCGGCCGCGCGGGATGAGCGCGCGCATGACGAGCGGCTTGCGGCCGTCCTTCTCCCCGGGATCCAGCTCGAACCCGAGCGCGTCGGTACCGATCACGAGCCGCGACGCCCACGGACCGAGCGTGCCCTGTTCGGTGCGGAGCACGAGCTCGTGGACCTTGACCTCCACGCCAGGCTCGAACCGCTCGACGACCTTCTCGATGAGCGCGCGCATCTTGGTCACGTGACGCCAAGGCCCGACCTCGCTGGACGCGGCTTCGGTCGGCCCGGAGGGCACAGCGCCGGCGAGTCCTGCGGCGAGGGCAGCCGACGCGAGATCCGGCCGAAAGGTCAGCTGGTCGATGGCGACCGCGCCGAGCTTCCCCGACTCGCGCGTGATCTCCGTGTCGACGCCGGTGGCGGACACGACGAAGCCCGGCAGCGTCACCTCGCCGTGCGCACCGCGAAGCGTGACCTTCCCGGATCCGACACCGACCTCCTGCGCAGACGCGGTGAGCCACTCGATACCGAGCACGCGCCACCGCAGCGAGACATCGCGCGCGCCGAGACGACGAGAGCTCGAGCTCGGCGCGCCACCTCCCGCCGGGTGACGCTCCCGCCACGCGTGAACCGCGGACTTCAGCTCGTCGGGGCGCGCCTGCAGATCGACCGTGACGCCGCGCGCATCGATGCTCGTCACGCCCGAGAGCGACCAGCCGACGTCGATGGACGCGACGCGCGCCGAGGCATCGCTGACGCCCTCGAGAGACGCCTGGACGCCGACGAGCTCGAGATGCCCGAACCGTGGTCGCACCTGCTCGATGGCAAGCTCGATGCCGCGCGCGCGGGCCGAGTCGATGGCCTTGCGCTTGATCCACGACGGTACGGTGAGCGCACCGACCCCGATGAGCGCGACCGACGTGGCGGACAGGCCCAGGAGCCAACGCCGACGCGCCGTTCCCACGGGTGGGAGCGTACACGCAGGATCGTTGGCGGGCGAAGAAGCCACGAGTCAGAGCTCCGAACGCTGCGGCACGTCCAACGCTTTCACGCGGACGAGCGGGTGCGTGACGCAGAGACAAAAAGTCGAAACCCCCGAACGCAATGGCGTTCGGGGGTTCCGTAAAATAATCCCGGCGGTGTCCTACTCTCCCACAAGGCTTCCCTTGCAGTACCATCGGCTCCGAGGAGCTT
>JBKJQC010001286.1:0-3023 GCA_046593995.1 Polyangiales bacterium | reverse complement strand
ACCGTCGCCGTGCACGCGGATGCGGACAGACGACGTCCGCGGATTCCTCGCGCTCACGCGGATGAACGCGCTCGTCGCCGACGACCCAACCCGGCGAGGAGCGCGAGGAGCGCGCCGAGGGACCACGTGCGGGGACGCGGACCGGTCTCGCAGCCGCAGCCGGCGCTCTCCTCCGCTGATGCAGGGGTCGCGGTGACGCAGACCTTGCTCGCGACGTCGCAGACACTGCCCGCCGCGCACTCGTCGGACGACGCGCACGCCTGCAGACACTTGCCGTCGGTGCCGCAGCGGTAGGGCGCGCAGGCGGTCTCCCTGCCGGTCTCGTCGATCGAGCCGGTGCGCTCGGCGTTGCACTTCGCGCCCTGGATGCACGCGCCCTCGGAGCAGCTGTAGCCCTCGCTGCAGTCGGGGTTCGCAGCGCAGCTCGACTTGCAGCCGGTGGTCGATGCGAGATCGCAGACGTAGGGCACGCAGTTCTGCGGCGTGGACAGCGCGCACGTCCCGCGGCCGTCGCACGAGCCCTTCCTCTGGAACTTCTTGTCGGTGGTGCAGGCGTCGGCGCCGCACGGCGTGGTGGTGCCGTTGGCGAAGCCGCCGCACTTGTCGCGGATGGTGCCGTCGCACGACGTCTTCGCGCAGTCGGCGTCGCCGAGTGCGTCGCATGCCGCTCGGCCCGCGCGCGGCCTGCCCGAGACCGCGGTGCACGTTCCGGCGGTCCCCGTCTCGCTGCACGACTCGCACTGTCCGGTGCACGCGGAGTTACAACACACGCCGTCGGCGCAGACACCGGTCGCGCACTCCTTCGCGGCGGTGCACGCGACGCCTTGCACGAGCTTCGGCGCGCACGCACCCGTCGATCCGCAGAACGCCGTCGCGTCGCAGTCGGCGTCGGACGCGCAGGTCGTCTTGCAGCCCGACGTGGCAGCAACGTCGCACACGTACGGTGCGCAGCTCTTCGGATCCGGACGCGCGCAGCTGCCGCGACCGTCGCACGTCCCGCGCTTCTCGAACTTGCCGGCGACACACGCGTCGGTGCCGCACGCGGTGGTGACGCTGTTGGCGAAGCCCGCGCACTTGTCGCGGACGGTGCCGTCGCACGACGTCTGCGCGCAGTCGGTGTCGGCGAGCGAGTCGCACGCCGTACGCGGCGCGCGTGGCTTGCCCGACACCGCGAGGCAGGTGCCCGCGGCGCCCGGCTCGTTGCACGACTTGCATTGTCCTGCGCACGCGCCGCTGCAGCACACCGAGTCGACGCACGAGCCGGTCACGCACTCGCGCGCCGCGCTGCACGCGCCGCCCTGCACGAGCTTCGCCACGCATGCGCCGGTCGTACCGCAGAAGGCCGTAGGAACGCAGTCGGCGTCGGAGGCGCAGATCGACTTGCATGCCGTCCCGCCGCAGGCGTAGAGCCCGCAGGACTTGGAGTCGTCGACGCACGTGGCGCTGTCGCCCTTGCAGATCTTGCCGGTCACGGTCCCGGCAGCGCAGGTGGTCGCGCCGCACGAGGCTCCCGCCTTGGCGAACCCGCGACAGTTGCCGACGCCGTTGCACAGGCCGTCGGCCGCGCAGACGCCGCTCCCGACCGGGCACGCGCTCTTCGGATCGGTGTCGGCGGCGACGTCCGCGCACGTCCCGTCGATGCCGCTGCCCTTCTTCGCGGCAGTGCACGCCTCGCATCCGCCGCCGCAGGCCTTGTCGCAGCAGACTCCGTCGGTGCAGAAGCCGCTCTTGCACTGCGCGGCCCGTCCGCACGCGCCGCCGAGGTCGAGATCGCTCGTGCATGTGGTAGCCGAGCAGAACCCGGACGCGAGACAGTCGGTGTCGAGTGCACAGCTGGTCGCGCACGCGGCTCCCGCGCACGGAAAGAACTCGCACGAGATCGTGCCGTCTGCGCGACAGACGCCCGCTCCGTCGCAGAGCCTCGGCTTGGTCACGACGCTCGCGGCGCACGACTGCGGCGTGCACTCCGTGTCTGGATCGGATCCATCGACCACGAACCCGCACGCGCCGTCGACGCCGCTGCCTTTCTTGGTCGCGCTGCACGCCTCGCAAGCGCCGATGCATGCCCTGTCGCAGCAGACGCCGTCGATGCAGAAGCCGCTCTTGCACTGCGCGGCGCGTACGCACGCGCCGCCGGGATCGAGATCGGTGGTGCACGTCGTGCCGGAGCAGAACGTAGAGGACACGCAGTTGGCGTCGAGGAGCAGGTAGTGCCGCAGACGCTCCCGGAGCAGGCATAGAGGGCGCACGAGGTCGTTCCGCTCGATCGGCACGCGCCGGCGCCGTCGCAGACCTCGGCGTTGGTTTGGACGCCGGCGGTGCACGACGTCGGGGGGCAGTTGTTGTTCGGATCGAATCCGTCGGGGACCGGGCCGCAGGTGCCATCCGCGCCGTTGCCCTTCTTGGCGGCCGAGCACGCCTCACACTTGCCCGTGCACGCGCTCGCGCAGCAGACGGCGTCGACACAGAGCGATGAGCGACACTCGGCCACCACGCTGCACGCGGTTCCCACCGCTTCGAAGCTTAGCTTGGCCACGAACGCCTCCCTGCCGCCCCACGTCGTGTCGAAGCCACCGCTGGTGGGGAAGTCGGTCGATGACGTGGACCCCGTGACGAACGCGTTCCCGCTGCCGTCGACCGCGATGCCACTGCCGTTGTCGTACGAGCCGCCGCCGCCGAGGAACGACGACCAAAGCAGCGCCCCCGCGCCGCTCACCTTGGTCACGAACGCGTCCCCGCCGCCGCCGAGGGTAGTGTCGAAGCCGCCGCTCGTCGCGAAGTCGGTCGAGTCCGTGTACCCCGTGACGAGCGCATTCCCGCTGCCGTCGACCGCGATGCCGCTGCCCGGGTCGCGCGAGCCGCCGCCGAGGTACGACGACCACAGCAGCGCGCCCGCGCCGCTCACTTTGGTCACGAACGCGTCCTCCGAGCCGCCGCCACCGAACGTCGTGTCGAAACCGCCGCTGGTCGGGAAGTCGGTCGAGTACGTGGAGCCCGTGACGAACGCGCTCCCGCTGCCGTCG
>JBKJQC010001226.1:0-10719 GCA_046593995.1 Polyangiales bacterium | reverse complement strand
GAAAAACCGTGTGAGGCGAAACCGACGCAGCTCTCGCTACGGAAGCAAGCGTGAGCTGCTCGGCCTGCTGCCAGTCGAGGTGGAGTTGCTCCTCTGCCCAGAGGTTCTGGCCTCCCGAGACGAGCACCTTGCTTCCGACAACGAGCGCGTCGAGCCGCGTCCACTCGCTGTTCGCGTCCATGATCCGATGATTCGCCGAGCCTCGCAGGCGGAGACCACGACGCGTGCGAACCTCGATCGTATGACGCTTACGAATGGCATTACGGTCGTAGATCGCGCGCGGCTGCTCGCCATCGTGAACAGTCTCGATCGGGCGTTCGACGAGCTCTCGCATCGTGAGAAGCCCGCGATTGGTAGGCACCCTCATGCTTGCGCTGAGACATGCCCAACCTTCGTTCATGATTTTAGTTTGCATTTGAGGCACGAAGTAATACGCCTCTTCGCGAATCACCTCCAGTACATCCCTCTCCCATCTCTCGAGAGGAGCGTTCTCCAGGATGAAGCGCAGCACGTCGCGCTCGGGGTGCTCGGGGAACTTGCGGGGCTTGTCTCGCTCGGCGTCGAGCTTCTTCCGCTGCTCCTCCATGTAGTCGTCGGGGTTGATGAACTTCTCCATGTAGCCCTTCGCCTTGAGGCGCGGGACTTCCTGGGTCGCCTTTTCTTCGTCCACGTCGACGATGGGGGCTCGGGCCTTGAACGGATCGTAGGGATCGATCAGGTTCTCGAGCGAGAGGCAGTGATCGATCAGCTGCTCGATCTTCTCGATCCCCTGACGGGCGATGTGGCGCGAGAGGCGCGCGCCGTGGTTCGCCATCTTGTCGATCCACTTGCGATTCGGATCGTAGTCGCCGGGCGCGCGCGCGGGCTGCACCACGGCGCCGCGGTGATCGAGGTCCGTCGCGCGGAACGCGAAGTTGTGCTTGAAGAAGTCGACGTGCCCGCAGACGTGGGACATGACCATCTTCTGGTCGACCAACGAGTTCCCTTCGAGCAGATATGCGAACGAAGGGTTGTTGTTGATGACCATCTCGTAGATCTTCGACGCACCCCACTCGTAGCTCTTGGAGAGCTGCTCGTACTCCATGCCGAAGCGCCAGTGCGGATACCGCTGGGGGAACCCGCCGAACGAGGCGATCTCGTTCATCTGGTCGTAGGTGAGCATCTCGTAGACGATCGGGAAGAAGTCGAGGCCGGCTTCCTTCGCGATCTGCTCGATGCGCTCCTGTTCACGGCGAAGGTAACCGGGAAGGGACGTCCTCAGCGCGAACTCGGGCATCGGCGTGAAGTGTACGATGCCGGTGGCCGCGCCGGGCGTCGCTCGTGTGGATCCGCTCGGTTTCAGGGCGATTCGCGCCGGCCGAGTGTGGGGTCAGATGCGCTCGAGCGTGACGTACTCGACCGTCGGATCCTCCCCCGAACGTCGCTCCGTCTCGCGCCATTGTCCGCGCCACTCCGGATCGGTGAACGACGGGAAGAACGCGTCGCCGTCGACCGTTCGGTGCACCTCCGTCAGGTAGAGCCGGGTCGCGAGGGGGAGCGTCATCCGATAGAGGTCGCCGCCGCCGATGATGCGCGGCTCGTCGTCGGTGGTGCGCGCCGCGGCGATGGCGGCGTCGATCGACGTGAACACCTCGGCGCCCTCCGCGCGATAGTCGGCGTTGCGCGTGATGACCATGTTGCGGCGCTCGACGAGCGGCTTCTTCAGCGACTCCCACGTCTTCCGCCCCATGATCACCGCGTGACCGAGCGTGACGCGCTTGAAGTGCTTCAGGTCCTCCGGGATGCGCCAGGGGATCCCGCCGTCCTTCCCGATCACGCCGTTGTCGGCCACGGCGACGACCAACACCAGGGGCTTCATGCGAGCCATACGGTAGCTCAGGCTCGAGCGCGCGGGTCTCGACGCGCACTATCCCTCGTCCTTCGACGCCGCGAGCAGCGTGGCATCGTCGAGCGTACCTTCGGCCGCGCGCTCGAGAGCGATGCGGACGCGCGGGTTCGCGGTGGCGGCGATGGCCTCGTCGATGCGGACGCGGTGGTCGGGCTCGGTCGCGAGGGCAATCGCCGCGGCGAGACGCGCCTCCGGCGCTTCCTGCGGGGCGAGCGACGCGACGAGATCTTCGACGGTGACGTTCGAGCGATAGGCGCGCGCGTCGTGCAAGAGCCCGAGGAGATGCTCGCGCCACGCGGTGACGTCACGCCCCGCGCGCGCGAGGGTCGCGCGCCGCATCTCGGGGGACACCCGCCGCGCGACGGCGATGCGCTCGACGAGCGCCGCTGCCTCGCGCGGGCTCGACGTCGGAACGCGCATCACGCGCCCTTCGTGGTCGATCTGCACGGCATCACCGAGCTGCGTGACGCGCGTGCCGCGGTGCGGGAAGAACCGTCCGCCTGCGAGCCTCTTGACGTCGATGCCGTCGCCGCCCACGTGGATGGTGGTGCGATCGATGGCGTGCGCGCTGGCGAACGTGAGGCTCCACGCGATGAGCGCCATCACCGCCGCCGGGATCATCGTGTCCCAACGGGCGGTCGCGAGCGTCCACACCGCACCGACGGTCATCGCCAGTGCGAAGGCACCACACGCGACGAGCGACACGCCGAGGAGCGCGCGGGCGACGAACGAGTCGTGTTGCGCGACCGAGAGCTCGATCGCGCGCTTGTCCGGCTGCACGCCGAGCTCGTCGACGAGCGCGTGCGCCTGCGCGAGGTCGGCGACACGTGCTGTGATGCGGGTGCCGTCGTCGAGGTGGAGCGCGAGATCCAGCTCGTCCTCGTGCTGCGTGATCGCGCTGCCGACGATCCGCGCGCGGGTGAGCGAGAGCTGCAGCGCGAGAGTGTCGACCCTGACGAGGTCGTCGTGCACGAAGATGCTCCCGTGCGCGCCGTCGTTCCGCCGACCGAGGGCAGAGGCTCGCATGGCGACGCCGAGCGCCGCGGCGCAAACCCCCGCTCCGCCGATCGCGGTCAGGAACAGATTCACGAATGCATCATCGGAGACGCGCCCGAACGAGAACGGGATCGCAGCGGTGAGGAGGATCTCCGCGGAGACGAGCGCGATCACGCCGCGCCGCCACCAATGTGGACGCGAGATCTCGACCGCTGCGCTGTCGACGCGCACGGTCAGATCGACACTTCGGCCTTGATGTGCGGGTGCGGATCGTACCCCTCGAGCGTGAAGTGCTCGAAGCGGAAGTCGAAGATGCTCTTCACCGACGGGTCGATCTTCAGCTGCGGCAACGGCCGCGGCGCGCGCTCGAGCTGCAACTTCGCCTGCTCGAGGTGGTTTCGATAGAGGTGCGCGTCGCCGAAGGTGTGGACGAAGTCACCCGGCTTCAGGCCCGTCACCTGCGCGATCATCATCGTCAGGAGCGCGTAGCTCGCGACGTTGAAGGGCACGCCGAGGAACACGTCCGCGCTCCGTTGATAGAGCTGACACGAGAGCGCGCCGTCCTGCACGTAGAGCTGGAAGAGCGTGTGACACGGAGGGAGCGCGACCTCGTCGGCCTCCTTCGGGTTCCACCCGGTGACGATCAGCCGGCGGCTCGCGGGGTTCTTCTCGATGGTGCGGATCAAGTTCGCGATCTGATCGACGCCGTCGGCGCGGAAGCTCCCGTCCTCGTTCCGCGTCGCGCCGAAGTTGCGCCACTGGTGCCCGTAGACCGGACCGAGATCGCCCTCCTTGCGGCCGAAGCGCGCCGTCTGCTCCGGCGTCGCCCACTCGTCCCAGATCTTCACGCCGGCTTCCTGCAGCGACCGCACGTGCGTCTCGCCACGGAGGAACCAGAGGAGCTCGTGGACGATCGATTTGACGTGCAGCTTCTTCGTCGTCAGCAGCGGGAAGCCCGCTCGGAGATCGAAGCGCATCTGGTGACCGAACACACCGATGGTCCCGGTGCCCGTCCGGTCCTCGCGCATGCGGCCTTCGGTGAGGATGCGGCGGAGGAGATCGAGGTACTGCTGCACGCCTCCGTCGTACCACGAGGTGAGGGCGACGGCGTACCATCGCGCCGTGGGCAATCCCGGCACCGCGCGCGCGGCGCTCCGCATCCTCGGCGCCATCAACGCGATGTTCGCGGTGACCGGCATCGTCAGCGCGTGGCAGAGCCACGAGCTCCGTTCGTCGATCACCACCACCTTGGGCGCACCGTCCGACCCGCAGGCCGCGTTCGACCGCTACCGCAGGGTCGCGGAGCTCCTGAACCTCGCGCACCTCGCGGGCGTCACGCTCACACTCGTCGCGCTGATCATGCTCGTGGTCGCCCGTCCTCGCGTGCGTTCGTTCGCGATCGCGGCGCTGTCGTGCGCGAGCGTGCACGTCGCCACGGTGATCTTTGCGATGCTCGCGAAGCTTACGGGGGAGCCGAGCACCGCGCTCCGCATCGTGTGGTTCGTGAACCCGATCCTCGGCTTCGCGGCGTATGCGTTCGCGGCGCTCGCGGTCGCACGCCACAAGATCATCGCGGCGGCCTGCGCCGTCGCCGGGCTCGCCGTGCTCCTTCCGCTCGTGCTCGCGCGCATGAAGGATCCCGGCGAGAACGCGTTCAACGCGATGATGATGGGCTACGTGGTCGGGCACGTCCTCTTCGCGATCGCGTCGTTCGTGGTCGCGCGCCACGTCGACGCCACGCCCTCGATCGTGCTCGCCGGCGACGGCGCACCGCTCCGCCTCCTCGGGTGGTCCTACGTCACGCGCGTCGTCGCGGGCATCGGGTTCGCGATCCTCACGGTGTCGAGCCTGAAGGCGGGCGACGGGGAGATGGCGCCCCTCCTGACCTGGTTCGCCGGCCTCGTCTCGGTGGGCTGCACGATGGCGGCGCTCCTCGCGCTCGGTCAGCTCGCGCGCCGAAGCGAGCTCTCGGGCGGCCTGTCGCTCGCGATGGTCACGATCGTCCTCTCGCTCATCGTCGAGATCTGGTCTGCGGTGGCCGCCTCCGAGCTGATCACGCTCGTGGCCGAGGCGAAGAAGGCGACCTCGTTCTGGGGCGTGCCGAGCTTCTCGAAGCTCGAGGCACTGCAGGACACCGTGCGCACGGCGACCGTGATTCAGGTCGTGGCCGCGATGGTGATCACGCTCTCGCTCACGACTGCGTTTCGCGCGACCGCACGCGCGATCGCCGCTCCCGACGTCGCCGATCGCACGACCGGCGTGCTGATCCTGGCGCTCCTCGCGGGCCCGACCGCGCTCCTCACCGGCTACCTGATGACCCGCAAGAAACCGGGAGAGGAGGTCATCGTCTTCGGGCTCGTCGCCGTGGTGCTCGGCCTCGCGCTCGTCGTCTCGTGGATGAAGCTGATCTTCGGGCTGGCCGAGGCGTTGGACCGCGCGAAGCGCGACCACGCGATGGACTCCGCGCAGGCATGAGGTTTCGGAGACCGGTGCTACGACCGACGCGTAAACCCGGATGTCCACCAAGCATTTCGCGAGCTCAGGGCTTCCGCGTTTCGAGCTCGCCGAAGGCCGCGTCTGCGTTCGTGATCCCAGGGCGGGTCGAGACCACGCGTCGCATGGTTCATCTTCCAAGACATCCGATCGAACGCGACGCTGTTGGAGGCGCACGCTCGCCCGGCCTACCGCGGAGACAAGACCTGCAAGACGAGCTGCAGCGCGCAGGCGGACTGCTCGCCGGGCAGCTGCGCGATCGCGGCGGGCGGAACGGGCGGCGCTGTGGTCCTCGCGCTCGGCGTCCTCGGCTTCGCGTCGCGCATCGCGCGTCGACGCCATCGCGCCGCCGCGTCGCACGCACACGCGCGCGCCCCGTCCTCGCCGAGATTGATTCGGGTAGCGCTTCATCCCCGCGCTCGCGCGGCTGCAGCGGTGATCGACTGGCTTCTCCGGCCGCAGCCGGTATCATCTCGACATGCGCGTTTGGCGACTTTCGCTCGCTTGCGTTTTTTTTCTCGCGAGCGCGTGCGCACCGGCCGACGCGCGCCTCGCTCAGGGCTCGCCGGACGCGGGCGTGTCGGCGTACGCGTCACGTCCCCTCGAGGCGCGGACGGCGCTCGCGGAGCTGCGTCGGTTCGCGACGTTCGAGCGCGTGGGTGTCGCGACCGATCTGCGGATCACGAGCACGAGCAGTGCTGGCCATCGCCTCGCGTCGCGAAGCAGCGAATCCGTGGCCATGGACGCGGTCGTCCCCGCGCACTCCGACGAGCCGCTGCGCATCGAGGTCGCGCCCCTCCGTGAGGGTCGCGTCTGGCTCGACGTGAGGGCGCTCGATGTGTCGCGCAGCGCGTTCGTGCGCGACGGCAACGCGTTCGTTGCGAGCGAGGCGATCTACGACGCACACTTGATCTACGCGCTCGAGCCCTCCCGCGTCGAAGAGATCAGGGTGCTGCGCTCGCCCGCGGCGAACGCCACCGCGCGCTACGAGCTGCGCGTCGCGCCCGCGCTCCGCGACGTGCGCGTGTTCGACGAACCCGACGGCGGAAGGGTCGAGATCGTCGACGCCGCGGGCACGGCGCACTTCGCGTCCGAGCCGATGTACGCGATCGACGCGCGCGGCGCGCGGCGCGCGATCACGCCGAAGGTGTCGCGTACCGGCGAGGACACCTACGAGCTCGTCGTCGCGCTCGACACGCGCGGGCTCACCTTCCCGATCGCGATCGATCCGACGTGGACCGCTGCGACCAATATGCCAGCCGCACGGTACAGTCACGCGTCCGCTCTTCTCAACGACGGCCAGGTGTTCATGGTCGGTGGCTACGCGTGGGACGCGACCAGGGCTGTTTTCACGATCCAAGACGAGGCGTTCCGTTTCACGCCGTCGCCCACGAGCGCGGGAACTTGGACGACACTTTCCAGGAAGTACGTTGCAAATCCCATCGCGGTCACGCTGACCGATGGGCGCGTGTTTGTTCTTGGCTACAGCGCGTCGACCACACCGAGGCCCGGTCACCTCTACAGCCCGACGTTGAATTCGTGGGCGGATAGCGCAGTGCTGCCAATCGCTGGTGGGCGTTGGGAGCTCGCTCGCCTACCGTCGGGCGAAGTGCTCGCGACTTCTGATTTAAACGCGTACGTGTATTCGCCCGCAAACAATACGTGGGCGAGCGTCGGGCCGATGAAGGCTAGCCATAGTGAGCACTCGATGACGTTGACGAAAGACAACGTCGTGCTCGTCGCGGGCGGGAGCGTAGGCTCGGCAGAGATCTACGAGCCGATTGCAAAGACCTGGACGCTCGTGGGCCCGATGGCCGTCGATCGGCGGAATCATGCCGCAGTCGCGTTGCCGAACGGCAAGGTTGTCGCAATTGGTGGGACTCGGGTTTCCACCACCCTAAACAGCGTCGAAGTCTACGATCCGGTCGCGAAAACGTGGGCAACGGTCAGGCCGATGGTGACGGCTCGACAAGCGCACACCGCCACCTGGATCTCAAGCGGCAGTCCGATCGGCTCGATTCTCGTGGTTGGCAGCGCCAGTTTGAATGCCGCCGAGATCTACAATCCAGTCACCGACGTATGGACGTCCACGTCCACGCGGTCGCGCCTAGACCACGCGGCCGTGCGTCTGAACGACGGAAGGGTGTTCGTCTGGGGCGGGAGCATCGGCGGGCTCGGCACGGACGGCACCGTGAGCAGGTCGGCCCAATTCTTCGCGCCAACAGAAGCCAACGGCGCCTCGTGCGCACTCACAATCGACTGTTTGTCAGGCATTTGCGTGGACGGCTTCTGCTGCGACCGAGCATGCACCGGTCAATGCGAGGCGTGCGACGTCACGGGATTTTTTGGAATTTGCAGATCCGTCGCGGGTGCTCCGCACGGCACGCGCGGGGCGTGCACGGGGGTCGGCGCGGGGACGACGTGCGGGCCTCTGTGCGATGGCTCGGCCACGAGTTGTACGTTCCCGAACACCTCGACAACGTGCGGAACGGCGGCTTGCGCGAACGCCATCGCCACCTTGGCCGGAACGTGCAACGGCAGCGGCGTCTGTTCGTCGACCAGCGCCTCGTGCGGCGCGTACACCTGCGGCGCGACGACGTGCAAGACGAGCTGCCTGTCGAACGCGGACTGCGCGCCGGGCAACACGTGCAACTCGCCCGGTCCGAGTGGCACCTGCACGAAAGCCGCGGACGTCGGCAAGGCGTGCTCGCTACCCAGCGATTGTTCGACGGGCAACTGCGTCGACGAGGTCTGCTGCGCGACGACGACGTGCCCGAGCGGCTCGTCGTGCAACGCATCGCCGACCACGAAGGGCCAGTGCTCGAAGCTCGCCGGCACGAGCTGCGCGAATGGCCTCGAATGCGCATCGGCCCTCTGCGTCGACGGCGTGTGCTGCAACGCAGCGTGCACCGGCCAGTGCGAGTCGTGCAATCAAGCCGGCAAGCACGGTGCCTGCTCTCCGGTGACCGGTGCCCCGCCGTTGAACAAGCCGAGCTGCACAGGCGTCTCCGGGCTCACCTGCAGCGCGACCTGCGACGGCACGACGACGTCCATGTGCACGTTCCCTGGCGCGGCGCGCGCGTGCGGTGTCTCCGACTGCATCGGCAACATCGAGCGAACGGCGGGCGTCTGCAACGGCTCCGGAGCCTGCGGCGACGTCTCGCGCGGTTGCTCGCCCTACCTCTGCGATGCGGTCAAGTGCAAAGCCGTCTGTGCGACGAGCGACGATTGCGCGTTGGGGTTCTACTGCAAGAGCAACGCGTGCGTCGCGGTCGAGGGGCGCGGGCTCGCCTGCACCACGGCGGCGCAGTGCGCAGCGGGCCTCGCGTGCACCGACGGCGTGTGTTGCGTGTCCGACACGTGCGCGGCCGACAGCGCGTGCAACCTTCCCAAGTCGCTCGGCCTCTGCGCGAAGAAGACGGGATCGACGTGCACGGCGGGAACCGAGTGCGACAGCGGCAGCTGCGTCGACGGCCGTTGTTGCGACAGCGCTTGCACGGGGCAGTGCGAGGCCTGCGACGTGGCCGGCAGCGAAGGCAAGTGTTCCCCGGTGTCGGGCGCGCCGCGCGGCAACCGCGCGGCGTGCGCGGACGGGGGTGCCGAGATCTGTCAGGCTCTGGCCTGCGACGGCGCCGCCGATCGCACGAAGTGCGCGAAGTTCAAGAACGGCGCGACGACGCGATGCAAGGACGCGACGTGCTCGGGCTCGACGTTCGTCGCGGCCTCCGCGTGCGACGGCGCGGGCAACTGCAAGGCACCGCTGCCGAGCTCGTGCACGCCCCTCGCCTGCGATCCCTCGGGATGTCTGACGACGTGCACGACCAACGCCCAGTGCTCGACCGACTACTTCTGCCGGGACGGCCTATGCGAGCCGAAGAGCGCCGCAACGTGCACCGCGGACTTGCTCGGCTCGACGTCGAAGGAGACGGGCGTCACCACCTCGTGCCTGCCTTACCGTTGCAAGACCGACGGTACGTGCGAAGGAACGTGCGCGGGGAGCGAGCAATGCGCCCCGGGGTTCCTTTGCCAGGTCGAGACGAAGCTGTGCGTCGTGCCCGCGCCGCCTGAGGATGAGTCGAGCGGCGGATGCGCGCATTCACCGGCACCCACGCAGCGGCCGGAGCTCGCGTTCGCGCTCCTCCTCGCCGCCTCGGGCCTCGCGATGCTCCGGATCCGCGGCGCGCGCGCGGTCACCCCGTCCCGAGCTTCCCCGCGGCCCGCCAGTGCTCGAGTGCCTTCTCGGTCAACGTCGCGAGCTCCTCGATCAACGTGGGCTCGATGGTCTTGAAGTGGAAGGTCGACGGTCCCTCCATCCGCTTCTTCAGGAGCTCGCTGATCGTCCCGGCGACCTCGGTCTCGGACGCGAGCGGCGCGAGATAGAATGCGGTGTGACTGCGGAACGTGCGCACGCCGCCGAAAAAAGACGGCTTGCCGCTCGTGCCCTTCGTGGTGAGCTCGTACTCCCCGACGCCATCCTTCGCGACGGTGAGCGCAGCCTCGTGCGCGCGGAAGACCTTGCGCAGGGCGAGGAAGAGCGATGCACCGCCCGCCGTGCCGGTGTTGGACCTCGCGGCGGAGGCCGCGTTGGTGTTCGCTCTGATCTTCTGGCCCTTCGGGCTCATCTTCGGTGCGGCCATGTGCGGCGCACCCTACACCGATTCCGCCGGCGGCTCGCGCGTCACTTCGTCGACAGTTTTCTTCGCGGCCATGGGACCACGCGTCCTGGCGCATCCATCGGGCGGCCGAGCAGCCACTGTTCGAAGAGCTCATCGAGCTTCGCCTGCGTGGCGTCGGGATGACGACGGCGAACGTTCTCCCGCATCAACGCTGTACCCTCACGCTGCATGTCGAGCGCGAGCCGAAGGCGGGCCGCCGCATCCTCGGCGCGCCGAGCCATTCTCACTTCCCCTTGCCGAGGAAGTCCTTGATCGAGCCGACGATGGCTTCCTTGTCGCGGATCTCGCTCGTCAGCACGCGCTCGTCGCTCCCGAAGTGCTCGCGCAAATCCTTGATGAACTGTCCGCTGCCGTAGGGCGACTCGACCTGGCCGTAGCAGAAGACGTTCACCTTCGGCAGGATGGACTGCTTCATCAGCTCGACGCACTGGAGCGTGTCGTCCATCGACCAGTTGTCGCCGTCGCTGAAGTGGAACGGATAGAAGTTCCACTCGCTCGGCGGATAGTCGTCCTCGATCATCTTCGCCGCGAGCTTGTACGCGCTCGAGATCATCGTGCCGCCCGACTCGCGGCGAAGATGATCGAGGACGACTATCCGCCGAGCGAGTGGAACATCTATCCGTTCCACTTCAGCGACGGCGACAACTGGTCGATGGACGACACGCT
>JBKJQC010001185.1:0-10382 GCA_046593995.1 Polyangiales bacterium | reverse complement strand
CAGACCGCCCGCGCCGCCGCTCTGCGCCGTTGTGCCATTGGAACCGTCCTTGCCGACGGGCGCGCTGCTCGATGCGTTAGCAACACCATCCACACCGTCAGCGCCGCTCTTGGCGTTCGACACGGAAATCTTGTCGAAACGCACGAACAAGGTGTTCGTGCCGCCTCCGAGCCTTACGCCGTACACGCTCTTATCGGTGCCCACCGTCGGCTGTAGGGCGTCGATCGTGATGCCTTCGATGTGCGTTTCCGCGTTGATGACGGGCGCATAGAACACCGTTCCGGCCGCGCGCACAGTGGTAACGATTCCGTCCTTGCGCTTGAATTTGAAGTTCGTGTCCTGATGGTCGAATCCGCCGTAGAGCGAGATCCCCGACTCGACGGTCACGGCTTCGTTGTATTCCTCGCCGGAGATGCAGACCGCCGGAACGCTGTTGGCCTTCGCCTTGTCGATCGCCTTCGCGATCGTCTTCATCGGACTATTGCGGGTGCCAGCCCCCGCGGTGTCGTCACCCGTGGAAGTGGACACGTAGACGCACTTCTCGGCGTCGCCGTCGGTGCCGTCGCAGTTGTCGTCCGTGAACGTGGCGTCGATCGGGTCCTTACCCGTCGCACCGGTCGCCGTCTTCGTGCACGCGTACTCGCAGCCACACACACCGGTGAGCACGTTACCGTCGATGTCGAAGAAGCCGGACGGACACCCCGTCGCGCACGGGTCGCTCGAATCGGTGCCGGGAGCCGTGTCGCCGCCGCTCGATGCGGTATCCGTCTTGTTGGCATCGGCTGCGCCTGCGGTATCGGCAGCGCCGCTGCCGGTATCGGTCGGCGTCGCGCCAGTGTCGTTGCCGCCGCTTCCGGTATCGGTCGTGACGCCAGTATCCCCGCCGCCGGTGGAATCTTCGGTGCCGTCCGTGTCGTCACCACCGGCATCCGCGTCGATGATCCCGTCGGCCTCGCCGGTGCCACCGGTGGCGCACGCCACACCGCCGACGGCGATTCCTGCTGCGAGGAGAGCGATCAGAGAACCGGAGCGAAGGGGAAGAGAGCGCATGTGGGGTCGCATTGTGAACGACGACCGCGGTGTTTCAAGACGGAGGGTTCATCGCGTAACGTCCGGGCCATCGTGACGCGGTGCGGCATCACCAGCGGGAGAGCGTCGCTGGGCCGCGCGGGTATGCTGCGGGACCCTTTCGCTTCGGAGCCTTCCAACCGATGAGCGCACGCACGTTCGCAGCCGTCCTCGTGGTCGCAGGCCTTTCTGCGTGCTCGAACACCAAGGATCCGGGGACGACGACGCTGAACAAGCCCGATACGGGCACGACCGGCTTCGACCTCGACGGCGGCGGGAACGGCCTCGGCGACGCGAAGTTCGAAGCGCCCGCGGTCGACCCCGACGCCGCGTGCGCCGCCTCGAGCGAGCAGGCGACGACCACGCCGGTCAACCTCTACGTGATGTTCGACAAGTCCGCGACGATGGGGCCGCTGAAGACGTCGACCAAATGGTCGGGCGCGCGCAACGGTCTCGCGAAGTTCGTGAAGGATCCGGCGTCCGCTGGCCTTCGCATCGCGCTCAACTTCTACCCTCGCCCACCCGATTCGACTCCGGCGTGCGACCAACCTGCGTACCGGACGCCGCGCGTACCGTTCGACGTGCTGCCGAAGAACGCCGATCCGCTCATCGCCGCCATCGACGCGGAGAACCCTGACGGCTTCGACACCCCGACCTATCCCGCGCTCGGCGGTGCGCTGCTGTCCTCGATCGACGAGGTCAAGGTGCGACCCGGGGAGTCGGGGGCGGTGCTCATGATCACGGACGGCGAGCCGAACGGGCCGCCGGGAATGTGCGCCGGCGTCGATCCGACGGATCCGAAGGTCATCGCGCAGCTCGCGAGCGTCGGGTTGAGCAAGGGCATCAAGACGTTCGTTGTGCTCCTTCCCGGTGTCACGCGCTTCGACGAGATGAACTCCATCGCCGCCGCCGGCGGGACCACGGCGGCGATCCTCGCCACCAACGCGTCGTTCGTCGAGC
Source organism: Polyangiales bacterium (assembly GCA_046593995.1). GTDB lineage: Bacteria > Myxococcota_A > Polyangia > Polyangiales > JADJMO01 > JALHOE01. The sequence continues at coordinate 8,354 of JBKJQC010001185.1, read as the reverse complement.
AGCAGTTCGCGGACGCGCTCGCGACCGTGCGCGGGCGCGCGCTCCCCTGCGACTTCCTCATCCCGACCAAGGTCACGAAGGGGGAGGTCAATCCGGCGCTCGTCAACGTGCAGTACACGAAGGGTGGCACCACGAGCGCGGCGACGTTGCCGCAGGATCCGACGTGCGCGGGTCCGGGTTGGAAGTACGACGATCCCGCCAACCCCACGCGGATCGTGCTCTGCCCGTCGACCTGCGCGGAGGTGCGCGCGGACTTCAAGGCGAAGGTCGACATCCTGCTCGGCTGCCGAACGATTGTGAAGTGATGCGGTCCTGACGCGGACCTGCGGCCGCTAACCCTTGTGCGCGCGGGCGACCGCGCGTGCGCGGTTCCTGACCTCGCGGCGGATCTTCTCCGGGCCGAGGAGCACGACCTCGCCGGCGGCGCGCATCACGACGTCGACGATCGCTTCACGGGAGCCTGCGCGGACGACGCGGTCCGTACCGTTGCCTCGCTCGAGCGCGATGCGCGGATCGTCACCGAGCACGCGTGCGCCCGCGGCCGATGCGCGCACGCGCACTTCGATCGTCGAGCGACCGTTGCCGGCCGAGTCCGCGAGGCGCGCGTTCTTCGCGACGCTGAGGCCGACGCCCGTCTTGCCCGCGACGGCGACGCCGGCTGCGCGCAGCCGATCGAGATCGCGATAGAGCGTGCGGATCGAGATGCCGAGGTCCTCCGCGAGCGCCTGCGCGGTCGTGACGGCGCCGTCCTTGGTGGCGGTCTTCAGCGAGTCGAGGAGCGTCTGCAGGCGGTTCGGGCGAGGAGGCACGGGGAACGCATGCTCTCAGACCCGTGCGTCGAGCGTCTAGTGTCCTGCGGCGCGTACGATCTGCGCATGAAGGGCTCGTCCCGAGACGACGATGCCGGCCTCGTGTGCGACACCGGCGGCGGCGTAGTTGATCCGCGCGCCGTGCTCGTCCGTGAAAACGCCGCCGGCCGCCGTGGTGATCGCGTCGGGCGCGCAGAGATCCCACAACTTCGGGGAGCCTCTGCCGCTCGCAGGGTGTACGTACGCGTCCGCGTCGCCGAGGAGGAGCCGCGCGATCTTCACGCCCACTGATCCGCACACCACTTCGCGCGTCGTGCCGAGGCGGGCGAGGATCTCGGCGAGCCGCGGGTGGCGGTGCGATCGGCTCACGAGGACGCGCGGCTCCGCGGGCACGTCGGACGGGACGACCAGCGCGCGCTCGGAGCCACTGCCGTCGATCACCACCGCGCCGACGCCGAGCTCGCCGACGACCGTGAAGCCCGTCGTCTCGTTCAAGGGCAACGCCGGGACGACGACCACGCCGAGCGCAGCGCGCCCGTCGATCGCGAGGCCGATCATCACGCAGAACTCGCCGTTGCGCGCGACGAGCTCCTTCGTCCCGTCGAGGGGATCGACGAACCAGCAGCGACGATGCGCGCCGAACCCATCCGGAACCGCGCTCTCTTCCGCGACCACCACGTCGTCGGGGAACGCCGCGTTCAACGCGCGCACGATGATCTCGTTGGCGGCGCGGTCCGCCGCCGTGACGGGATCCTCACCGGCGATGGGCCCTTTCCACGCGACGTCGAAGCTCGTGCGGTAGACCTCCATCACCGCGTCGGCGGCGCGGCGCGCGGCCTCGATGGCGACGGCTCGCTCGCGTGCGAGCGGGCTCACACGGCCTCGAAGAGCGTCGAGATTCCCTGCCCGACGCCGATGCACAAGGACGCGAGCCCGCGCTTCGCGTTCCGTGCGCGGAGGGCGTGACAGAGCGTCGCGACGAGGCGCGCGCCCGACGAGCCGATGGGGTGACCGAGCGCGATCGCCCCGCCGTTGGGGTTCACCTTCGCCGGATCGAGCTCGAGCGCGCGGATGCACGCGAGCGCCTGCGCGGCGAACGCTTCGTTCAGCTCGACGAGGTCGAGGTCGCCGACGCTCCAACCGGCGCGCGCGAGGACCTTCTTCGTGGCCGGGATCGGCCCCTCGCCCATCGTGTTCGGCTCGACCCCGGCGACCGCGAACGCGACGACGCGCGCGAGCGGCGTGAGGTTCGCGCGCTTCACGGCGTCCTCGCTCGCGAGCAGCACCGCAGCGGCGCCATCGTTGATCGGCGAGCTGTTGCCAGCGGTCACGGAGCCTCCCTGGCGGAACGCAGGCGCGAGCTTCGCGAGCTTCTCGAGCGTCGTGTCGTCCCGCGGCGACTCGTCGCGCGCGAAGCTCTCGGTCGCCTTGCCCTTTTTCACGTCGATCGCGACGACCTCGCGCGCGAACGCCCCCGCACTCCACGCAGCCACCGCGCGGCGCTGCGACTCGACGGCGAACGCGTCCTGCGCCTCGCGCGTGATGCCGTGCTTCGTCGCGACGTTCTCGGCGGTCTCCCCCATCGACTCGAGCGGGAAGCGCGCGGCCATCTTCGGGTTCGGGTAGCGCCAGCCGATCGTGGTGTCGTAGAGGGGGGGCGGGGTCCGATCGAACGCCTCGGCGGCCTTCGGCATCGAGAACGGCGCGCGGGTCATCGACTCGACGCCGCCCGCGACCGCGACCTCGGCGTCGCCGAGCGCGATCGCCATCGCGGCGCGGTTCACCGCCTCGAGCCCGCTGCCGCAGAGACGGTTCACCGTCAGGCCCGGCACCTCGTAGGGGAGCCCGGCGAGCAGCACGGCCATGCGCGCGATGTTGCGATTGTCCTCGCCGGCCTGGTTGGTCGCACCGAACACGACCTCGCCCAGCTGATCCTTCAGCGCGGGAACGCGATCCAACACGGCCCGAAGCACGTGCGCCGCGAGATCGTCCGGACGGACCTCGGCGAGCGCGCCCCGATAGCGTGCGATGGGGGTACGAACCGCGTCGACGACATAGACCGGGCGGGCGAGCATGCGCCCGATCTAGCACGCTCAGTCTTCGTCGTGCTTCACGGTCTTCAGCCGCTCGGCCAGGCGCGCGCGGAGCTTGTCGAAGTCGTAACGATCGGGTCGATCGCCGCCGTCGAGCTGCGCGATTTCGTTCGCCGCGGCCGACGCATGCGTACGGATTCCGTCCGACAGGCCGAGGATGTCGCCGAGCTTGTGCAGGACGTCGCGCTCACCGGGATCGACGTGACCGTCGAGCCGCGCGAGCCAGATCGCCGTCGCGTAGACGAACATGCGCTCGATCGGCGTCAGTGCCTCGCGATCGAACGACTCGAGCGAGCGCTTGACCTTGGTGGCCTCTTCGATGGCCTGGAGATCGTCGAGGCCGAGATCGGCCTCGGTTGCGGCGCGCAGGATGCCGTCCGCCTCTTGTCGATCGAGATCACCATCCGCCCAGCCGACCGCCGCCAACGCAAGGAAGACGTCGCGTGACAGCCGGATCCCCACCGAATCGCTTTCGGACATGGTCTCGGGGGTATCACGCCGAAAGTCCGAGCGCGACCTCGGGCACATGATGAGCCCACCTCTCACGGTGATCACCGCGAACGACGCGCCGCGGCGTCCTTTCACCGGCCCGTGAGGCCGCGCGATTGCATTAGAGTGCGGCCATGGACGATCAGCCCAAGGCCGACACGCGGGACACCACCCGGTCCGGAGAGCGGCCTCGCTTCGTGGACATCGTGTCCGACTCGACCGGGGAGACGGCCGAGAAGGTCGTGCGCGCGGCGCTCCTGCAGTTCCCGGGTGCGCCCGTTCACATCCGACTGCACACGCGCGTCCGTACGCGCGAGGGGGTCGACGCGGTCCTGAAGCAGTCCGCGGCCGACGGCGCGCTCGTGATGTTCACCGTCGTGTCACCCGAGCTCCGCGAGTTCATCCATCACGCGAGCTACGAGCTCAAGGTCGACGCGGTCGATCTCATCGGCTCGCTGATCGCGAAGATCGGCAACTTCCTCGACGCGTCGCCGATCAACCTGCCGAGCGCGATGCTCCCGCTCTCCGAGGAGTACTTCCGCCGCATCGAGGCCGTCGAGTTCGCCGTCAAGAGCGACGACGGTCGCGAGCCGCGGAACTACCGCAAGGCCGAGCTGATCCTGGTCGGCGTCTCGCGCACCTCGAAGACGCCTCTCTCGACGCTGATCGCACAGCGTGGCCTCAAGGTCGCGAACTATCCGATCGTCCTCGGCGTCGAGCCGCCGCCGGAGATCGAGGAAGCGCCCCAGGATCGCTGCGTCGGCCTCACCATCGGGGTCGATCACCTGCTGCAGATCCGCCGCGCACGCCTGAAGCAGCTCGGCATGCCCGTCGACACCAACTACGGCCTCCGCGAGCACGTGATCGAGGAGCTCGAGTTCGCGAACGAGATCTTCCGCAAGCACCCCTCGTGGCCGGTGATCGACGTGACCGGTCGCGCGATCGAGGAGACGGCCGTCATCATCCTCGAGACGCTGCGCGAACGAGACAAGCACAAGGCGTTCGTCGCATCCGGCGGCCTATGAAGATCTTGCTGCTCGGGGCCGATGGCCAGGTCGGCTGGGAGCTCCGCGGCCCGCTCTCGACGTTCGCGGACGTGGTGCCCCTCGACCGACCTGACCTCGACGTCGCGGAGCCGGCCGAGCTCCGCGCCGTCCTCGATCGCCACGCGCCCGACGTCATCGTCAACACGGTCGCCTACAACGAGGTCGACAAGGCCGAGACCGATCGCACGACCGCGGTTCGCCTCAACGGCGAGGCAGTGGCCATCATGGGCGAGGAGGCGAAGCGGCGACGCATCGGGCTCGTCACCTACTCGACGGACTTCGTCTTCGACGGCGAGACCGATCGACCCTACCGAGAAGACGATCCCGTCTCGCCGCTCGGTGCCTACGGCGAATCGAAGGTGCACGGCGAGCGCGCGTTGCGCGAGCTCGACGCGCCCGCCATCGTCTTCCGCACCGCGTGGGTGTGGAGCCTGCGCAAGAAGAGCTTCGTCTCGACCATCCTGAAGCTCGCGCGCGAACGCGAGACGATGAAGGTCGTCGACGACCAGATCGGCAACCCCACCTTCGCGCGCGATCTCGCCGTCGCCACGGCGCTGTTCCTCTTCCAAGGGCAGAAGGATCTCCACGGCGCGTGCCACGAGGCGCGCGGCATCTACCACCTCGCCGGGGCGAACCCGGTGTCGCGCCACGCGCTGGCTGTGGCCGCGATCGAGTCGCACCCGGAGCGCGCGAGCTTCGCCGTGAAGACCATCGAGCCTGTGCCAGCGACGACGTTCCCCATGCCGGCGAAGCGCCCGCGCAACGGCTCCCTCGACTGCACCAAGGCGAAGGAACGCCTCGGCCTGGAGCTCCCCGACTTCCGTGACGCCTTGATTCGCGCCTTCGCCGGTTCCTGAGACGTTGACGCAGGCGCGCCCACCGCGTTAGTGATGGGCCGCCGTCGTGATCCAGCACGCCCTCGCCACCTATCGGCAGCGCCGGATCATCTTCGAGCTCGCGCGGACCGACTTCCGCTCGCGCCACACCGGCTCGCTCCTCGGCGCGGTGTGGGCGTTCGCCCAGCCGGTGCTCACGATCGTGCTCTATCTCTTCATCCACCGCGTCGGCTTCCGCTCCGGCGCGCCGCAAGGCGTGCCCTTCGTCCTGTGGCTGATCGTGGGCATCGTGCCCTGGTTCTTCTTCACCGACGCATTGGTCGCCGTCACGAATTCGTTCGTCGAATACAGCTTCCTCGTGAAGAAGATCGTCTTCGAGGTGGCGATCCTCCCGACGATCAAGCTGGTCTCCGCGGCGCTGGTGCACGCCGTCGTGTGGACGATCGTCCTTGGCATCCTCGCATTCAGCGGGTTTCCGCCGACTGTGTCGTGGCTGCAGGTTCCCTATTACTTCTTCGCTGCGCTCGCCCTGCTGTCCGGCATCGGGCTCGTCGCCGCCGTGATCACGCCGTTCTTCCGGGACACGGCGCAGGTGGTGATCGTGAGCCTGCAGTTCTTCTTCTGGCTCACGCCGATCTTGTGGTCGATCGAGCAGGCGCCGCCACGATTCGCGCCGTTCCTCCAGCTCAACCCGGTCTATTACATCGTGAACGGTCTGCGCGACGCGCTCTTGTTCGGCAAGCCGCTGTGGGTGCATCCGATCTGGGCGCTGTACTTCTGGACCTTCGTCCTCGTCGTGAACATGGTGGGGCTCTCGCTGTTCGACCGTCTGCGCCCGCACTTCGCCGACGTGCTGTGAGGCCCTTCGGACGAGTTTTGACGCGAGGGCGACCATGACGTAAATCCCTCGCCACCATGGACGCGAGGAGGTGATGAGCGCTTCGCCTTCCGTCGCTGTGATCATCGTGAGCTGGAACCGGTCGGACGACCTCCGCCGCTCCCTCGAGGCCATCTTCGCGACTGGGTGGCCCGCGCTCGAGGTGATCGTCGTCGACAACGCTTCGACGGACGACGCCGCGGCAGTGGCCGCCTCGTTCCCGGCCGTGAAGCTCATCCGCAACGCGACCAATCTCGGCTTCGCCGAAGCCAACGACATCGGTCTCGCCGAGACGAAGGCCGACTACGTCGCGCTGATCAACAACGACGCGTTGATCGCGACAGATTGGATCGCGCGGCTCGTCGCGTTCCTCGAGGCGCACCCCGACGCCGCCGCCGCCGGCGGGAAGCAATACTTCTGGAACGACCAGAGCCCAGCGTTCGACCGCACGAATCGGTACTGGGCGTACACGACGATCGATCCGAAGAGCGGCTTGCCGCACGCCGTGGCCGACGAAAGCGACGACGTGCGCGAGGTGGCGACGCTCTCGGGTGCCGCGGTGATGGTGCGGCGTCGAGCGATCGATGTGTTGGGTGCGCCGTTCCTCGATCCGATCTTCTTCTGCTACTACGAAGAGACCGACTTCTTCGCGCGCGCGGTGCGCAACGGATTTCGCCTCTATTACACCGGCGAGCCGGCGTGCTGGCACCGCGTACGGGCATCCACCGACAGCGCGGGCAGCGAGCCCTATCGCTACTTGTATTGGATGCACCGCAACGCCGTCATCTTCGCCTATCGCAACTTCAGCGACGATGAGCTCTCGCGCGCGCTACGGGAGGCGATGCGAAAGGTGCGCGGCGACTCCGTCGAGGCCCGCGCGCGCAGGGACGCTCGCGCGTGGCTCGTCGAGCATCGCGCGGTGCTCGAGGCGCACCGTGCCCGCATCTTCAACGGCAAGAGCTTCATCGACGAAGCACGCAACATCCAGTCCCGCGCGAGCTACTACGGCCACGCGCGGCCCGAAGTCTGCGCGTTGGTGCCATCCTCCGCGAGGCACGTCGTCGACTTCGGCTGCGCGGGTGGAGCGCTCGGTCGCGCGCTCAAGGCATCGCGACCGGGCATCGAGGTCCGCGGCGTCGAACCGGTCGCTCCGCAGGCCGAGCGCGCGCGGGCGGTGCTCGACGACGTGATGATCGGCGGCGCGGAGGACGCGTTGCCTCAGTCGTGGCCGCGGCCCGACTGCATCATCTTCGCCGACGTCCTCGAGCACCTGGTCGATCCATGGGCGGCGCTGCGCCGCGCCAGGGAGCAACTCGCACCGGGAGGCGCCCTGGTGGTGAGCCTCCCCAATCTGCTCCACCATTCGGTGGTGAGCGAGCTGATCGCGGGGCGCTTCGACTACAAGGACGCTGGCGTCCTCGATCGCACGCACCTCCGCTTCTTCACGGAGGCAACCGCGCGGGAGCTCGTCGAAGGAGCTGGGTTCCGCGTCGAACGAATGGAGCGGGTGGTCGAACCGCCGCCGCGGATCCGCGCGCTCGGCGCACTCGCGCGTCACACGGCCCCGAACGGCAGGCGTGGGCTCTTGAAGGTGCTCGCGGACGTCTGCACGGTGCAATACCTGATCGTCGCCCAGTGACGGTCTCGATCGTCATCCCCTGCTACAACTACGCTCGCTTCCTCGGCGAGGCGATCGAGTCGGCGCTGGCGCAGACCTACCAGCCGATCGAGGTCATCGTCGTCGACGATGGATCGACCGACGACAGCGTGGCGGTCGCGAAGCGATACCCGGTGAGGGTCATCGAGAAGAAGAACGAAGGGGTCGCGGCGACGCGAAACCGCGGGGCGCGCGAAGCGACCAGTGAGCACATCGTGTTCCTCGACGCCGACGACGTGCTCGATCCCGAGTTCGTGGCCCGCTGCTCCGAAGCGCTGCGGCGCACCGGCGCTACGTACGCGTACACCGAAGTCGAGAAGTTCGGCCTGGAGTCCGGTCGCCTCGAGACGCGCGAGTTCGACGGCCGCGCGCTCTTCAACGGCAACTTCATCCCGGTGACCGCGCTGCTCCGCCGCAGCGCCTTCCTCGACTCGGGCGGCTTCGACCCGACGTGGCCTGGTCACGAGGATCACGAACTGTGGGCGCGCCTCTTCGTCCTCGGCCACCACGGGACCTATGTCCGCGCGCCGTGGAAGCGATAGCGGAG
>JBKJQC010000988.1:0-8893 GCA_046593995.1 Polyangiales bacterium | reverse complement strand
ACGCGAACGCAGACGCGAACGCAGACGCGAACGCAGACGCGAACGCCGACGCGAACGCAGACGCGGACACCTCGGTCGCGGCCGGAAGGACGCATTACCCGTACGGCGCGGAGCAATCGCCTCTCTCCGCCCCGGTCCTCTCCTACCTCCGCGGCATCCTCGCCAAGACCCCGCACCGCAAAGACGTCTTCGCGAAGGTCGGCGCCTCGAACACCGTCAACACGAACTTCCTCCACTGCTTCGCCGGCACCGACGTGAAGCTCGACACCTACGCGGCGCTCGAGCCCACCCGCGCCTACTTCGCGAAGTCGCTCGCGAGCTACGGCGACACGTCCTTCGACCGCACGAGCCTCGCCGCCACCGTCGGTTGGGGCGCCGGGAAGACGATCACGCCACCTGCGCCCGGTGAGCCGACGCCGATCGAAGCGGAGGTCTCGGCGATCGATCCCGCGTTCGCGATCGTCATGCTCGGGACGAACGACACCTACGCGACGGGGGTCCAGCCGTTCGAAAAGAACATGCGCCTCGTCGTCGACGCGCTCGTCGGGCTCGGCGTGATCCCGGTGCTGACGACCATCCCGCAGCGCACCGACACGCTCGAAGCGGCCGCGCTGGTCCCCGAGATGAACGCGATCATCCGCGCAGTCGCGCAGCTGAAGGCGGTGCCGTTCGTCGACCTCGAGAAGGCGCTCGCGCCCCTCGACGGGTTCGGCCTCGCCTCCGACGGCATCCACCTCCAGGTGTACTCGTCGGGTGGCGCGCACGGGTGCTGGCTCACGCCCGCGGGGCTCGGCGAGGGGATGAACCAGCGCAACCGGATCACGTTGCAGGCGCTCGACCGGGTGCGTCGGTTCGTGGTCGATAGCGCCGCGGGCGCGGCCGAGATGGGCGTGGAGCCCGCAGGGAGCGGCACCTTCGCGGCGCCGTACGTCGTCGACACGGTGCCCTTCGCGGATCATGGGAGCACGGCGGGCGCACCGTCGGACGAGGCCGATCTCTATCCCTGCGGCCCGCAGGACGAGTCCGGCCCGGAGGTCGTCTACCGGATTGACCTACCGGCCGCGAAGAAGCTTCGCATCCGCGTCTTCGCCGACGACGGCGCGGACGTGGATCTCCACTGGCTCGACGGCGCCACGACGGCGACGTGTACCGCGCGTGCAGATCGCCTCCTCGACGTCGACGCGGCGGCCGGCTCCCATCGGATCGTCATCGACACCTTCGTGGCTGCAGGCGGCGCCGCCAAAGCCGGCGGTTTCCGTCTCACGGTCACCGAGCGGTGAAGGGACCGACCCGTCTCCATTTGTACAGGCCGCGACGGCACGTATCCCGCAACGCTCCCCGAGCGGAGCCCTACATGCCGCGCAGTCTGCACGTACCGAAGTTGGTGTGGCTCGTCAGTACGCTCTCGCTCGCCGGTCTCGCCGCCGCTGCGGGGTGCGCGGTAGAAGCCGAGCCGTTGCGCGCGCGCCACGTGCTCGCGATGGCCGACCGCGAGAACGGGAGCGACGTCGACGCACTGCCGTTGCCCAAGTGGATCTCGCCGCCGTCCGGCCACGGAAAGGCACACGGCTGGGGCGGCGGCCCGTTGCCGAAATGCCTCGAGGAGGAGCTCGACGACGAGGACATGGAGGATCTCGACGACGATCTCCCGTTCTCCGGCAAGAGCGACGGTGGCTACGAGCGGAAGCCAGGGCGCGAAGACAAGCTCTGAGGGCCGGCGTCGGGGAGGAGCCTCAGCGGCGATGCCGAGAGGCCGGCCGTCTTCCCGCGCTCGGACGCGGGAAGTGGGGAACATCCTGCCATTGCTGCCATCCGCGCGCACCGTTCACGTGGCCACCAGCTCGATCGCTGTCCCGAGGCCGCGGGCGAGCGCCTGCGCGTAGACGACCCGCGCGAGCGCCACGTCCTGGATGGCGAGGCCGGTGCTGTCGAAGAGGGTGATCTCGTCGTCGGAGACTCGCGGCGCGAGCTTCCCGATGATGACGTCGCCGAGCGAGCCGTGGATCTTCTTCGGATCGTAGATCCCGTCGTGGATCGGCACGTTGACCTCGCCGCTGTGGGTCGCCTGATCCCAGTCGTCGATCACGACCTTCGCGTCGAACAGGATCCTCGGATCGAGCTCGTGTTTCCCCGGCGCGTCGGCGCCCATCGCGTTGATGTGCGTGCCTGGTTTCACGAAGCCGCGCTCGACGATCGGGGAACGCACGGGGGTCGAGGTGCAGACGACGTCGCACGCGCACGCCTCGGCGATGGTGCCGACCCTTCCGCCATACTCGCGAGCGAACGCTTCGGCCGCCTCGGGTCGCACGTCGGTCGCGACGACCTCGAGCGCGTCGCCGTACACGACCTTGTGGGCGTCGAGGAGCCAGCGCGCCTGCACGCCCGTCCCGACGAGGCCGATCGAGCGCACGCGCTTCTTCGCGAGGTGCTTCGAGGCGACGGCCGCCGCCGCGCCGGTGCGCGCCGCGGTGAGGATCGTCCCGTCCATGATCGCGAGCGGGACCGCGGTGTCGGGGTCGGAGAGCACGTAGACCGCCATGACCGCCGGCAGCCCGTGCTTCTGCGGGTTCTGCGGGTGCGAGTTCACCCACTTCACACCGGCCGACGCGCCGCCCCCGCTGGCAGAATCACCTGGGAAGTAGCTCGGCATCGCGCGGAAATCCCCCTCGTGACGCTCGAGCGCGAGGTAGACCTTCGGCGGCATCAGCGCCTCGCGCCGCGCGTACGACGCGAACGCCGCTTCGATCGCGGGCACCGCTTCGTCCATCGAGACGACGGCGCGGACATCGGCGTGGGAGAGGACGAGCGTCTTCGGAGCGGGCTTCGAGGGCATGTGGCCCGCGAATCTATCGCGCCACGAAGGCGGCGACCACGCTGCGGAAGAGCGGCGCGGCGCCGGCCATCTCGCACACGAGAACTGCCTCTGCGGCGGCGCGATCCGGACGAACCGAAGCGGCCTCCAGACGACGTGCGATCTCGCGCGCGACCACGAGCCGCGTGGCCAGGTCGCGACGGGCGTCCGCGAACGTCCCGCGCTCGTTCCACTCGAGCCCCCACAGCTCGTCGGCGATCCAGTCGGCGAAGATCGCGTCCGGCTCCTGGGTCGCCTTCGCGCGCGCCTCGGCGCGGTCGAACGCGGGCGACCAGGGCCGCTGCCGCAGCCGCACGCGCGCGTCCGAATGCATGGAGAGCACCACGTCGCCGAACCAAGCGAGCGCGTCGCCGCACGACGTGCCGTCGATCCGCGCGCGATAGAGGTGGGCGACGTCGACCCAGGTCACGTCGTCGAGCGGCGGGAACGGCTCGGCCTCGATGACCGTGAGTGGATCGTCCCCGGCGCGCAGCCGCGCGAGGAGCTCCGCCTCGAGCGCCGCCCAGCGCGCGAACGACACCACGCGCCCCTTCGCGAGGCGCACGCGCTCGACGCGCGCGTCCGCGACGAGCCGCCCGTTCACCGAGAGCGAAGCGAGCGCGTCGGCGGGATCGATGGGCGGTCTCTCGCCGAGCGTTCGGCAGGGGCAGCGGTGCTCGGTCCCGACGCGGCCGCCGACCGGGGTCGCGATCAGTCGATAGGGGAAGCGCCGACACACGGTCGGCTTCGCGAGCGCGCCGTGCGTGGCGTGGATGCGGCACCCCGCTTCCCCTGGAGCACGACCGAGGTGCGCGCAGCCGCCGTCCCGCGAGAGGACGACGCGGGCGTCGATCTCGCGGTTGTGCGCGACGTGCTTCGGGTGGAGCAGCTCGAGCCGACGCGCCTCGCTCCGTCCGATCGGACCGATCAGGTGCACGTCGCTGCAGCAGACCCCGTCGCCGAAGCACGCGTAGCGCGCACCCTCACGGAAGACGAGCGGACGAACCGGCACTCCCTTCCGTATAGAATCATCCGTCGATGAAGACCAACGCCGCGCGCATCCTCGACGCCCTCGGCATCCGCTACGAGCTCCGGACCTACCAGGTCGACCCCGACGATCTCACCGCGGAGACCGTCGCACGGAAGGTCGGCCTCCCCGCCGAGCAGGTGTTCAAGACGCTCGTCGCGCGCGGCGACGAGAAGGGCGTGTGCCTCGCGGTGGTCCCCGGCAACACCGAGCTCGATCTCAAAGCGCTCGCACGGCTCGCCGGCGACGCGAAGAGCGAGACGGTGCCGCTGAAGGACGTGCAGCCGCTCACCGGGTACATCCGCGGCGGCGTCACCGCGTTCGGCTGCAAGAAGGGGTACCCGGTCTACGCCGACGAGACGATCGAGCTCTTCGATGTGATCTCGATCTCGGCGGGGCAGCGCGGCCTGCAGATCGTGCTCGATCCGGCCGACTACGTGCGCGCGACGAGGGCGAAGCTCGGGGCGATCGCGCGCGCGAAATCGACCTGACGGGTGCGCTCCCGGCGATCGCACGGACGCGGGCGAGGTGTACGCTGACCGTCGATCCTGCCCGTTTCAACCGCTTTCTTCTACTGGAGACGAAACCCCATGCGACGACGTGCGCTGCCCCTGCTCTGCCTCCTCACCAGCGGAGCGGCCTGCGGCGGCATCGGCTGCGGCAACACGCACCCGACCGATCCTTCGCCGTCGACCACGTCGCGCATCTCGCAGCCGCTCGACTGGACGTCGATCGCGCGCCGCGCGCGTCTGTCGTTCGCGCGCAACGACGCTGGCGTGATCTACGGCGGCCAAGCCTCGTATGGCGTCACCGTCTCCGAGAGTGGCGCGCTGCGATTCGCACCCGTGAGCCGAAAGGCGCTGCCGGCGTTCTCCCGCGAGACCGTCGCACCTGCGATCGAAGGTGCTTCGCTCTCGCTCGCGACCGCCACGATCACGCGTGACAGCACGCGTGACAGCACGCGTGACAGCGCGCGTGACGTCGTCGTGGCAGCGGCGGGAACGAGCGCCATCGACGAAGACGGCTCGGTCGTGACGCGGCGTGGCCCTGTCCGCGAGCTCGTGAAGAACGGCGACGCCGGCGTCGAGCAGTCCTGGGCTTTCGACGCGCGACCGAGCGGGCACGGTGATCTCGTGCTCCGCATCGCCGTGAGCGGCGAGGCGTTCGTCTCCGCGACGAACACCGGGCTGCACTTCCGCGACCCGGTGTCGGGGCTCGGCACGCGCTACGGGCACGCGACGTGGATCGATCGCGACGGGAAGAGGACCGCGGTGACCGCGGGGTTCCTCGACGGAGAGATCGTGCTGCGCGTGCCGGAGCACGTCGTGGATGCGTCCTCGTTCCCTGCGGTGCTCGATCCGGTGGTCGGCGCGGAGATGGCGATCGATCAGCCCGTCGCGGGCAACTCGATGCGCGCGCAAGGGGAGGTCGCGCTGGCGAGCGACGGCACGAGCTGGATCGCCGTCTGGGACGACTTCCGCGGAGCCACGGCCGAGGTGTGGGGCACCCGCGTCACCACCAACGGTGTCGACCCCGCGACGGTGCGCGGACGACGCATCAGTCCCGTCGCCGCGGCGGGCCACCAATACGTCGCGCCGAGCGTCGCCTTCAACGGCCGCGACTACGTCGTCGTCTTCTCCGATACCTTCACCGCCGGTGTGCCCGCAGCGGCCGTCGACGACAGCTTCGGGCAGATCGTCCGCCCCGATCTCACGCTCGTAGGCACGGCGTTCCGCGTCGCGAAGAACTCCGGGGGTGACGGCCCGGTCGGGTTCCAGGGACCGCCCCGCATCGCCTGCGATCCGGGCGGCGCGACCGATCGCTACTGCCTCGCGGTGTGGCGAGACTTCCGTGACGATCCGAGCTCCGAGACGAAGTCGCTGATCTGGTCGTCGCGCATCCTCGACAACAACGTGCAGGGCGCCGCCGAGACCAACCAGCGCGCTTCGGTGCGCCCGACCAATGCCGCCAACGACTTCACGCATCGCATGCCGGACGTCGCGTTCGCCGGCTCGAAGTACCACGTCGTGTGGGCGCAGCGCGAGACCGGCGTCGACACCTTCGACTACCGCATCGCGCAGCGCGCGGTCGCCGCGAACAACGGCGTCCCGATGTCGAGCGCCGCGACGATCCCGATCCCCGCCCTCGGCGCGAACAGCGTCATCTACCCGTCGCTGCGCTTCCGCGACACCTCGGGGACGGGCGCCGGCCCCTGGCTCGGCGCCCTCGCGGTGCAGCTCGCGCAATGGACGGAGCCGACACCCGCACCCGGCGACGACCTCTTCGCGCTCGGTCTCGGACGCGACAACTACCTGATGGCGCTCGCGGAAGGGACGAACAACACGGTCACGATCGCGGGGATCCCCGCGTCGTTCAGCACCGGCGCGCCGAACAGCGTCGGTATCCCCTCGGTCGAGTTCTTTGCGACCGGTGAGCTGGTCCTCGCGACGAGCTTTCCCGTTGGATCGCCGAACTACTCGGGGACGTCGCCGCTCCCGCCGGAGCCGACGCTGCGGTACGTCGCCGCGAAGTTCACCAACAGCGGCGCGGGCGGCGCGTTCCAGCTGCAACCCCAGTCGGTGATCGTCGGTGAGACCGGGCTTCGTGCGACCCCCGACTATCTCGTGCTGCGCCCCGCCGCGCTCGCTGCGTCGTCGTCGTCGCCGAGCTCGGTGCTCGTCGGGTGGAGCGAGGTGCGCGAGAACGCCGTCGGCGCGACGGGCAACCACGCGTACTTCATCGGCGGGCAGTTCGTGACCGCGGGGACGCCGACGAGCGGTCTCGTCGAGAGCGGGAACATCTTCCCGCTGAACGCGCGCGCAAACGATCGAACGTCCGCGACGGTCGCGTTCGACGGCACCCATTACCTCGCCGTGTGGGAGGACTACGCCACCGGGCCGAGCCTCTACGCGTCGGACGTGGTCGTCCGCGCGTTCGACGTGAACGGCAACGCGGTCGGCCCCGAGCTCCGCGTCGCGCCCGCCGTGGGCGTCGTCGAGTCCGACCCGAGCCTCGCGTTCAACGGGACGAGCTTCCTCCTGACCTGGACCAGCACGAGCTCGGTGGCGTCGAAGGTCCGCGGCGCTCACGCGACCGTCTCGGGCACCGGGATCGCGCTCGGCACCCCGTTCGACATCGCCGCACCCGCGACCGGCAACGCTCGATCTGCGGTGACCACCGGCGGCGGCGGCAACAGCGTCGTCGTCTGGGAAGAGTCGTCGCCGACGATCGGCTCGACGGTCAAGGCGCGGGTGATCCAACCGAACGGCACGTTCTCGGGCGCGAGCCCGACGACCCTCGCCGGCCCCACCACCGGCGCGCTGTACGCGCCGAGCTCCGCCGCGTTCGGGGGTAGCGAGTTCGTCGCGATGTTCCAGCGGCGCAACGCCGCGGGGGAGAGCGACGTGCTCGGCGCGCGGCTCTCGGCCCAGGGCGCGCTGCTCTCGGCCGCGGGCGGCGTGGAGGTCGCGACCGGCGCGCTCGATCAGCGACGCGGGGTCGTGGCGTTCGGCAACGGCGCCTTCGTGGTGACCTGGTTCGAGGGCGCGTACGACGCGATCAACCCGCAGAACAGCCCGTACGACGTCTACGCCTCGCGCTTGAACCTCGGGGCCACGCCGGCGGCGACGGACAAGATCGCGCTCGCTGCGAAGCCGGATCTGCAAGCGAATTCCGTCGTCACGTTCGACGGCGCGAGCTTCTTCTTCGCGTGGACCGAGCGCGACACCACCAACGCTCATCTGCGAGGCGCGTTCCTCACCGCGTCGTCGACGACGGCGCTCGCGCTACCCGTCCCCGAGCTCGCGATCGACACCACGACGGACAAGACACACTTCTACGATCCCGCCGCCGTGTCGAACGGGGCGGGTCGGGTGCTCGTCCTCTACTCGCGCACGGATGGTCAGACGCCGTCGGCGCAGCGCGCCTTTGCGCGGTTCATCGACCGCGACGCCCCGGTGGTGCCCGACGCCGGCACCGACGCCGGTACCGACGCGAGCGCACTCGACGGGAACGCGCTCGACGCCACGGCCACGGCCGACGGCAGCGATGCGTCTGTCGCGGATGGGAACGTCTCCGACACGACGGCTTCCGAGACGCCCGACACGCGCCCGATCGACACCGGTGCCGTCGAGGACACCGGCTCACCGGACGACACGAGCCCTCCCGCCGACACCGGCACGAATCCGAACACCGATGCCGCCGTCGCGGACACCGGCGAGGGCTCGCAGCAGACCCCTGTCGAAGACGGAGGGGGCTGCGGCTGCGAGGTGCCGGGAGCGCCCGAAGGGTCGAACGCGCTGGCGCTCTCCGCGCTCGGCGCCATCGCCGTCGTCCTCGCGCGACGCCGACGCTGAATCAGAGCTCGCGCTCGAGCTGCTCCACGAACGCGCGCAAGAACGCCGTTCGTGGCGCAGCGAGCGTGCGCGCGGTCGACGTGTGCAGCCCCTCCTCGATGCGGAGGAGCTTGCGGAAGACGTGATCGAGCCCCCATCTCTTGTCGTCCGGCGCGCGCGCGCGACAGAACGGATCGTCCGGCGCGAAGAGCGGTCGCCGCACCTCGGTGCAGGTCGCGAAGCAGCGTGCGATACCGACGGCGCCGATCGCGTCGAGCCGATCTGCGTCCTGCAGCACGGCGACTTCGAGCGTGCTCGGTCGCGCGCCCTTGGAGAACGCGTGATCGCGGATGCAGAGCGCGATCGCCTCCGCATCCTCGACGGCGAGCTGGCGGAGCAACGTGAGCGCAGCGTCGGCACAGAGGTCCCCGGAGCGATGCGACTCGGGGTGATCCTTCGGCAGGTTCACGAGCTCGTGGAGGAGCGCCGCCGGGAGCACGATCTCGAGCCGCCCGCCCTCCGCCTCCGCGATGGTCTTCGCGAGGGCCATGACGCGCTCGACGTGCGAAAAATCGTGCGCCGGTGGCCGGGACGCGCATGCCTCCGAAGCAGCCGCACGCAGCGCGTCCCACCCGACCGAGACGCCGGTCATCGGCGCCGGTCCCGCGCGGTCTCGGGTGC
>JBKJQC010000784.1:0-3469 GCA_046593995.1 Polyangiales bacterium | reverse complement strand
GGTGAGCCGCGCGTCGACCGTGAGCGTCTCGCCGCTCAGCGGATCACGAAGGATGACGCAGGGAGCGTGGGACGCGCGCGTCGTCTCGTCCACGGGACGAACGGTCCCGTCCCCATACCGCACATGCTCGATCATGACGCACCCCCGGCGAAGGGAGCGTGCATCCGCCACGCCGTCTCCGGAGTGGCTCACGAGGCGAGTCCGTTCTGGACGCGGTGCGTCGTGACTGGCCGATCGCAGGACGCGCCGAGCGATCGCATCTGGTTTGTGCCTCCGCCGAGACGAACCACGATCGGCGGCATCAGTCTTGGCTGATGTCCGTCATGCCTCCCGCGACGCGGCGTCTCCACGTCGACCCGTCACGCCTACGACTGTCCGGCTCCGTACTCCGCGACACGACCGTCGAGGTGTACGAGGACGGGCGCGTTGCGTTGATCGTCGACGGCGAGCCGCTCGCGACCTTCCGGTCGGTGAGCGACATGCTCGCCGGCCTGGGGCTCGCAGAAGACGATCTCTCGCCCACGCCGACCTGATCCGCACACGGGCGTGGGCTCTCTGGGTCGGTGTCGGGGCGCGCGCCGCGGCGCTCTCCGGGCGGCCCGATGACCGGGCCTTTCCCTCGCTGCCGCTTCCCTTGCAGGGGCTCCCCTGCTGCCGCAGCGCTTGCTGCCGCAGCGCTCGACTCAGCCGTCCAAGTCCAAGATGGGCTGAGGACCGGGGATGATCCCTGCGATGTCCGGATCTTCTCCGGGCTCCCCGCCCGCGACCTTGTCCTTCGTCTCTTCCTTGCGAGTCTTGCGCTTCAGGTCTTTCTCCTGTGCGCGATCCTGGCGAGCGCGTTCTCGTTCGCGCTTACGTACCGTAGTTTGTCCTGCCAAGAGTACCTTCCCTTCACCGTCACTCGTGACTCTTCAAATGGCGCGTACCGCGGTGAGCGCCTTCGTGACCGCTTCCCAGTCGAACGCCGGGAGGCCACGGGTCGCCGAGACGGCGGCCCAATCGAGTCCAGCGTGTCGCAGCGCTTCGGCCTTGGTGGACGCAGCGTGTGAGACTTCGCTCCCCGGAAACTGAGCGGCCGATGCCTCGACGTGCCACTCGCGGCCCGTCTCCTCGGTCGTTCGCTCCGCGATCATGACGGTGAGGCGTGCTCCATGCTCCCGGAGCTCGTACGCCATGCCGTTGCGCGTGCGGTACTGATCCGTGATGTGCATGGAGTCGGTGCGGACACCACTCTTGTTTGGTCGCGACATTCAGCTTCCTTTTCTGCTCACGCGTGGGTGTCTTGCGAGAGCTTGGTCCAACAGAAGCCGCAGAGCGACGCGGCGCCCATGATCTCGTGCTTGCAGGTGGGACACACCTTGGTGTCCGGCGCGGGACCGACGGCGAGGTGGCCGTTCAGAGAGTTCCACGCGCTCTCGAGGTTCTTCTTGTTCTCGTCCGTAGGCGTCGCGCCGGCGGCGAGGGTGACCTGCTCCTGCATGCGCGCGATGAGCGCGCGGAGCTCTTTCTGATGCATGAACGTACCTTCTGTTGCTGGGTGCTCGTGCCGTCCCCACGCCAGAAGCGGCGTGGCGACGAGCCACCGCATGCAACCCGAAACCGCACGCTCGTGGAGGCCAAGAGCCTAACACGGGCAGCGACGAAAGCCATCGCGACCGTGGGTTTCGTCTCGTTGCGTCCCGTGTTCGAAGTGTGACACCCGTCCATGTCGAGGACATCATGATCACGGGCCTGGAGGGGTACTCGCGCATGGCTGGGCACGACGTGGACGAACCAAAAAGCACGGAAATCGCTGACCCAACCTCGACCACGGTGGGCGCGAGCCACCTCAAGAAGCCGCCCGAGCGCCGGAACCTCGTCGATCGACTGTCGACGGTCCTGACCGTCGCAGTCCACCTGGCCTGTCTCGGCGTCTTCTTCGTGCCGGTCTCGAGCACGGTGATCGTCCTCGCGATCGTCGGCTACGTGGTCCGCATGTTCGGCATCACGGCCGGGTACCATCGCTATTTCTCGCACCGCTCGTTCCGCACGGGGCGCGTGTTCCAGTTCGTGCTCGCTTGGCTCGGGACCTCGGCCATGCAGAACGGCCCGCTCTGGTGGTCGAGCTGGCATCGCCGCCACCACAAGCACTCGGACACGCTCGAAGACGCGCACTCGCCGGTGCACGGCGGCTTCTATCACGCCCACATCGGCTGGTTCCTCGGCGGAAGCCATGAGCAGCCCGATCTGAGCAACGTGAAGGACCTCGAGCGCTATCCGGAGCTCCGCTTCCTCGAGACGTTCAAGTGGCTGCCGCTCGTCGTCTACGGCGCCATCTGCGTCGCGGTCGCAGGGCTTCCGGGCCTCCTGTGGGGGTTCTTCCTCAGCACGATCGTCCTCCTCCACGCGACCGCCTGCATCAACTCGCTCGCGCACGTCTGGGGCTCGCGCCGGTTCGACACGAAGGACGAGTCACGCAACAACGGCGTGCTGGCGTTCTTCACGCTCGGTGAGGGGTGGCACAACAACCACCATCATCAGATGGCGTCGACGCGTCAGGGCGTGATGTGGTGGGAGCTCGACGTGACGTTCTACGTGCTGCGCCTCCTCTCGCTGTTCGGCGTCGTCTGGGACCTGAAGACGCATGCTTCGATCGCCGCGGGCCGCGAGGCACGTCGGCTCTCGAGCCCGATCCCGAGCGCGCCCGAGCTCGGCCCCCCTGAAGTCGCCTCGGCCGAGTAGCCGCGAGTCCGAGCAACGGGCGGCGGGCTGCGGAGTGTGTGCTATGGTCTCGCCGTCCGGGAGAGCCCGCGGGGCTTCGCCCGCATTCTTCCGGTTGTCAGGTCGCCGCTGTCCCGCACTGCGCCGCTCACGGACGAAGCGTCCGAGCGCAGCAGACGAGAGAGTGGTCGGCCGCCGAAAGGACGATACTTTTTTCATGAACGAGCGCTTTTCCCTGCGCTGCCACGAGACCACCGCGACGCTCGCGGGGTGTGACGTCGAAATCTCCCGCGACGGCTCCGCCGTCATGTTCGTCGATGGCGAGCGCCTCTTCCGGTTCGCGTCGCTGACGGCGCTGCTGAGCGAGTACGGCCTCCGCTGCGGCGACCCCGTGCTCTAGGCGCGGCGCAAACCCACGGCGTCTGCTGCACCGGCCGACGCGGCCGTGAAGAACCAATGCCCGAGGAGATCGCTCTCCTCGGGCGTTTCTTCTTTGGTGCAGCGAAGACAAAGAAAACGCCCGGGGAGATTGCTCTCCTCGGGCGTTCGCTCGTCTTACGACTGCAGCTCAGTAACGGTCGCGACGACCGCCACCACCACCACCACCACCACCACCACCACCACCACCACCGCCGCCGCGAGCCGGACGCTCTTCGGCTTCGTTGACGCGGAGGGGACGGCCGTCGAGGACGAGGCCGTTCATCTCGGCGATGGCTTCGCGAGCCATCTGGTCGGTCGCCATCGTCACGAAGCCGAAGCCGCGCGACTG
>JBKJQC010000636.1:0-2728 GCA_046593995.1 Polyangiales bacterium | reverse complement strand
CGGGGACGCAGGGTTCCCCGATGGGGGCGGCGGCGAAGGCGGCGTGCTCCCACCACGTCCGGCGACGAGCTGCGGCGACCGCCGCGGCCCAGCGATCCATCCGAGTGATCTCGTCGCGACGTGCGCCTTCCCAGCAGACGAAGACGTCGTCGCCGCTGCAGCGAGGGTGCCGTTGGCGCTCACGACACTGCCGGAGCTCGTGCTCGGCGACGAGGCGATGTTCCAGACCTCGCAGACGGCGTTCTCCCTCTACGACCTCTACCAGCAGAAGCCGGCACGGCAGCTCACGCTCGCCGGAACGTACGTGCCCGGCACCGCATTCGCGACCGACGCGCTGATCTGCGCCATCGTGCACGGCAACTCCGCGCCGCTCACCAGGCTGCAGTGCTTCGAACGGAGCAGCGGCACGCCGCGGTTCGAGGTCGCTTTGCCGACGGCCGTCACATCACAGGCCACGGTCTTCGACGTCGTCGTCGGAGCTGACAAGGTCTGGGTCGCGTACTGCGCCGGGGCGCCGGGTGCCTGCGAGGTCGTGGCGTTCGCGCTCGCGAACGGACAGGTCGTGTGGAGCAAGCCGAATGGTACCGGCGCGATCTCCCTCAGTCCGCTGATCCGCATCGGAGACGATCTCGTCGGATACGACCCACGCTGTGCCGAGCATGCGAACAAGCCATGCCTGCGCGCGATGAACGCCACGTCGGGGCAGGTGATTGCGACGGTCCTCGCGGAGGGCGCCAGGCCCGTGTGGAAGACCGCGTCCATCGCGACCTTCTTCGGCATCAGCGGCTGGTCGGAGTACGACTCCGGCAGTCACGCGTTCCGCGACGTGACGGCCGATCTGCAGCCGTTCGTCATGGCGACGACGGGTGCTGGCTTCCACGCCGCCGGCGATCTTCCGGGCGGTCGGGCGCTGATCAGAGTGGAGAAGGCGACGGGAGCGCAGGTGTTCATGGCGGTCGATCTGGCGACGCGTGGATTCGTGGAGCTCGGACCCTTCTTCTTGTCCTACCCCCGGGTCCACGGCGACGTTCTCGCGCATGACGAAGGCCTCGTCTCACTGAGCGGTGCGACGCCACCGACAGCGACCACGCGTCGCTGGTTCGGAATCTTCGGCTTCAAAAAGGACTACGCCGACATCGCGCGGAGGACGAAGTGATGCGCATCCTGGCAGTGCTCGCTCTCGTGTTCGTCACCGGCTGCGCCACCGAGCTGACGTGGAAGACCATCCCAGGCTCCGCCGAGAACACCCCGCGCAGCCTCCGCTTTCGGACCGCCGACGAGATCTGGGTCGTCGGCACCGACCCGATGATGATTCGCAACAAGGGGAGCTGGTCCACGGTGAAGTTGTGCTTCGAGGACCGGGCGCAGCTTGCCGAGATCGCCTTCGACGGCGACGGAGTCGTCTGGGCGCACTGCACGCTCAATCGCACGACCATCACGCACACGCTCCTCCGCTACGATGCGCAGAAGGTCGCGCGCGAGGTCCCGCTCCCTGCGGGCGAGACGGCCTTCGCCCTCGCACAGACCGGCGCGACGATACGCTTGATGGGGGCGAAGAGCTTCTATCGCTGGGAGAGTGACGCGTGGACGGCCGTCGCGACCTACGCGGCCGACGATCGGTATGGAGTCGGGAGCGGGATCGGGATCAGCCCCGACGACTTCTACGTCGACGCCGTCGAGCGCGACGGGCCCCCCATCAGCCTGTTCTGGGAGAAGGACCACTTCACGAAGACGACCATCGAGGGCGCGACCTCCAATCGTCTCACCCTCCGCAACGGCGAGTTGTACGACGGCGCGACGCGGTTCGTGGGGGGCAAGCGCGTGCCACTCCCTGAATCGGCCGACCTCGCGGAGCGCGGCGTGCGCTTGGCGGCCGCGATCGACGGCAGCAAGATCGGATACCTGACGATGCCGCCGAGCACCGCGTACGAAGGCTCGTCGGGCGGAGGGATCTGGCTCTCGGAGTCTGCCGGGGATCTCGAGTTCCTCGGCCACGCGCCGTTCAGCACTGGCAACCTGAGTCGCGGCGGAGGGTTCAGCTTCTTTGCGATGATCGACGAGGACCACGTCCTCATCGGCGTCTCGCCAGGTGCCGCCGGTGGACCGCTCAGCGGCGGGAAGCTCGTGGAAGGCTCCCGATGATCCGCGCGACGGTCACTGGCATCCTCCTCTCGCTGTCCGTTGCTGGCGCGGCGCAGGCCGCGACCTACAAGCCGATCGACGACTTGATCAGCGGTCGCGCGATGGTCTCCGCGCGCGGAGAAGACCGCGATCAAGGGTTCACACGCGAGCGCTCGAATCTGGTGCTCGGCGGGGTGCGGCTCCAATTCGGGATGGGGTTCAGCGACACGGTCGGCGTCGTCTTCGCGTGGGAGCCGATGGTCGGGAAGCGGTGGAGCAGCACGACCCCGGAGGGAACCTTCGCGGGCACCACGCCCGTCGAATTGCTCGTGAACGTGTGGATCCCCATCGGCAGCGCACGCGCGATGGTCCGCGGCGGGGTCTATGTGAACCCCGAGATCCGGCAAGAGCGGTTTGACGCCTATGGTTTGCTGCGCACGCGATACGACTGGGGTTGGGCGGCCGTCGAGCTCACCGGCGCGTGGGGAGCGGGCCAGTTCGCGGTGCTCGCGTATCGCCACCGGATCGGCGCGCACCTCATCGTGGTGGCCGACGTGAAGGGAGAGCGGCTGACCGACAAGCTCCCTCCCGTGCTCGACCCCGGGGC
>JBKJQC010000559.1:0-3315 GCA_046593995.1 Polyangiales bacterium | reverse complement strand
TGCCGGAGATGCTGCTCTGGTACGGCATCGTCGTCGCCGCTGTCTGGTCCTTCGTCCTCCAGCGCCGGCGCTGGCGCGCGCTGTTCCCACTCTTCGGTTTCGTCGCGTTGGTCTTCGGCGTCTTCGTTCTCGCCGAAGGCAATGTCGGCATCCTCTACCGGCACCGCGCGATGATCGTCCCCTTCACCATCATCATCGCGAGCCCCACACTCGTCACCCTGGTGAGGGCGCTCCAGGGCGGGAGAAGAGCGCGATGAGGGAGAAGCCAGCGCGAGCGGCCGAGATCCACGAACAGTCGGACTTATTCGCGCGCGGTTACGAGCAACATAAGCGCGATCCCTCGCTTCCACGTACGGCCACTACTTCGACGAGTTACTGGCGCTCCCCCCGCCGACCGTCCTGCCGCGGCGCGACCACGTCGTGCGGAACGTGCCGGGCTGCTGAGCGAGAGAGATCTTCCACCTCTGGTTCCACCCGGTGAACGTCGGGTCCCGCACGAGCGCGATGCTCCGCGCCTTCGAACCGGTGCTCGCGGCGGCGGCAGACGCGCGCGCCGCGAGCGCGATCACATGAGTTCCCGCTGGTGAGCGCAGCGCGCACTGTCCTCCACGTCGTTCCGGCGTCGAGCTCGAATCCGTGGCTCACCGATGCCATCCGTGCGAGCGACCCAGCCCGGTGGCGGCAGGTCGTGGTCAGCATTGCGCCGGCCGGTGCCCTCCAGCGCGAGATGGTTGGCATCGCGGCGAGCACGCACGCCATCGGTACGCGCCGGCGCAGGGACTACCCGGTCGCGTCCGTGAGGTTGGCGCGGCTCCTTCGCCGCCATACCGTGGATCTCGTTCACGCGCACCTGTTTGATGCGAACATCGTCGCCGCGGCCGCCAGCCGCCTCGCTGGCGCCGTTCCCATCATCATCACGCGGCATGAGGGGCCCGACGTCATCCGGATGGCTCCGATGGCGGAATGGAAGCGCTGGGCGCATCAGGCGATCGACGGCGCCATCGGGCGTTCGGCAGATGCGGTCATCGCGCCATCCGCGCGCACCGAAGACGATCTCCTTCGCCTCGGCATCCGGCCAGGACGCATACACCGCGTCCCCCTCGGCCTCGATCTCGCGCGGATCGCAGCCGCCGACGGCTCGGCAGCCACTATCCGGCGGAGCCTCGGCCTCGATGGCCGCGTCGCCGTGGGGGTGTTCGGTCGCTTATCGTGGGAGAAGTGCGTCGACATCGCGCTGCGCGCGTGGCCGCAGGTGCTCGCAGCGCGGCCGGATGCGATCCTCCTCATCGCGGGCGATGGACCGTTGCGCGGCGCGCTGGAGCGGCTCGTGCGCGAGCTCCGCATCGGTCGGAGCGTGCGATTCGCGGGGTGGCGGGACGACGTCCCAGCGCTCATGTCGGCGATGGACGTCGTGCTGCACACGAGCCGCACGGAGTCGACGGGCATGGTCCTCATCGAGGCGCTCGTGCGCGGGCGACCGCTCGTCGTGACGCCCGTCGGCATCGTGGGCGAGCATCTTCGCGATGAGGAAGACTGCGTCGTCGTCCCCCACGGCTCGCCCGACGCGGTCTCGCATGCCGTCGTGCGGCTCCTCGCCGCCCCCGAGTGGGGCCGCGCGCTCGCGGCGCATGGGCGCGCGCGTGTGCTCGCGACCTTCGGGACGGGCGCGATGGCGAACGCGTACGCGGATATTTACGATCGCGTCCTCGGAGCGGCGACGTGACAGCACGGGCGTTCGCCTACCTTCGCTGCCCGAGCTGCGGCGGCGAGTTCGCCGTCGCTGACGGCCGGCAGGCGGACGGGTCGGTCGAGGATGGCGCGCTCGTCTGCGCTCGGTGCGCGATGGCGTACCCGGTTCGTGCGGGGATTCCGCGCTTCGTTGCCTCTGAGGCCTACGCGTCGTCCTTCGGGATGCAATGGAAGCGCTTCCGGCTCGAGCAGCTCGACCCACAAACGGCACCACTCTGTCCGAGAAGCGGTTCCGCACGGAGACCGGCTGGGATCCGGGGTGGCTCGCGGGGCGGGTGGTCCTCGACGCCGGCTGCGGCGCCGGGAGATTCCTCGAGGTCGCGTCGCGCGACGCGGGCCTCGTGTTCGGCCTCGACTACAGTGAGTCCATCGACGCGGCGCGAGTGAGCCTTGCTGACCGCGACAACATCGAGCTCGTTCAGGCAGACATCTACGCGCTGCCCTTCCGGCGCGGCTCGCTCGACGGCTGGTATTGCATCGGGGTCATCCAGCACACTCCAGACCCCGAGCGCGCCCTCGCGCAGATTCCGCCCCTCGTCGCGCCGGGCGGCCGTTTCGCGCTGACGGCCTACGAGCGCCGGCGGTTCACGCTGCTCTCAGGGAAGTATCTCGCGCGCCGGATCTTCCGCCGCCTGAGCGCCACCGCGAAGCTGCGACTCATCCGACTGACGCTCCCCGTTCTCTTCCCGCTCACCGCGGTCCTCTTCCGCCTACTGGTCCTTCGCCGCGCGTTCCGCTTCGTGCTCCCGATCGCGAACTACGTCGACGACCCGCAGCTTTCGCGCACCCCAGCGCTCGCTGGGCGCTCCTCGACACCTTCGACATGCTCGCCCCCGTGTACGACACGCCCCAGCGGGAAAGCGATCTCCGGCGCGCTCGCTGCCGGTGGCATCGAGCGCGTGACGCGCTACCGAACCTCGGACTCAACTTCGTCGGCGAACGGTCCGCGCCTACGCCCCGGTAGCACCCGCAGGAGGTCACGGAGAGCCGTCCCGTCCATCACCGCCACGGACCCGAGGTATGCCACTCCTCCCGCGCCGCACGTGATGAGGAGTTGCAACAGGTCCGACCCTGCGAAGCGTGCCCCCAGTGCCGCAACGCCGAAGGCACCGAGTGCACTGATTGCCACGACGGCGTAGGTCCTCACCAAGTGCCGGCTCCCCGTCAGTCCAAGGCGCAGCCGTGCTACGGACGCCAGCAACAATGTGTTCACGGCGACCGCAATGGTGTACGCCGCCGCGACGCCGAGGTGGCCAAACGGCCCGACGAGGACGATCGCCAGCGTCATGAGCAGCAGCGCCTGAAAGGATCCGACCCAGAACAACACTCCGGTCGCTCGTGTTCCGAGCAGTGCCCGATGCGAGACGACGAGCAAAGGCTCGAAAACGAGAGCGATCGCAAATACACGAAGCGCATCAGCGGTCAACTGGGTGGCCCGAGTATCGAATGCGCCTCGCTGGAACAGCAGCCGCACGATCGGCTCGGCGCACAAAACAATCGCGACCGAGGCGGGCACGAGGATCGTCGCGAGGACCCCGACCGCGCGTGAATAGAGCTGTTGAAAAC
>JBKJQC010000472.1:0-2997 GCA_046593995.1 Polyangiales bacterium | reverse complement strand
CACGGCAGAGAGCGCTCACCGAGCTCCTGCGCCTCGAGCGCGACGAGACGGACAAGTGGCTCGAGCTCGAGCGCGCGCGCGTCGACGCGGTCGTCGCCTCGCGCGACGACTTCCTCGCCATGGTCAGCCACGATCTGCGAAACCTGCTCGGGGGCATCGCGCTCAGCGCGGGGATCCTCGTCCGGCACACCGAAGAGGAGGCCACGCGCCTCGAAGCGAGCCGCATCCAGCGCTTCTCCGCGCGGATGAACCGCCTCGTCGGCGATCTCGTGGACATCGTCAGCATCGACGCAGGGAAGTTCGCCGTGGTGGCTCGAGGACAGGACGCCGTGGCGGTCCTGCGCGACGTCGCCGACACGTTCCAGGCCGCCGCCGCCGCCAAGGGTATCGCGCTCGACCTCGAGGCGCCCGCGGCGCTGCGCGGACAATTCGATCCGGAGCGCGTCGAGCAGGTGCTCGCCAACCTCATCGGCAACGCCCTCAAGTTCACGCCGAAGGGAGGGCGCATCACCCTCTCCGCGGTCGCGCGCGCTCGCCCTGGAGAAGACTTCATCGAGATCTCCGTCCTCGACGACGGGCTGGGGATCCCCGCGGACAAGGCCGAGAAGATCTTCGAGCGCTTCTGGCAGTCCGCGAAGCACGACCAACGTGGGCTCGGCCTCGGTCTCTACATCTCGAAATGCGTGGTCGAAGCGCACGGTGGGCGGATCTGGTTCGAGCCGCGCGAGGCGGGCGGCAGCGCCTTTCGTTTCACCCTGCCGGTCGGGGCCGTTCCGGCGTCGGCGCGCTGACTCGACGGAAGAACGCCGCGCGCTATTGCGTATTCTATCCGCCACGCGGTTTCGACGGCACGCTCCGGAACGGTCGGTGTGCTCACCCTCGCTCACAGTGGAAAGTGAGACGCGAATCGTTTTTCTCTTTCCATGCGATCGATGACGTGAATACGGTGCACGTGCATGGCAACCGGTCACACTCGGCGAGAAGATGACGTGCTCGATGCCCCCCGAGGGCAAGACGTACGACGTCAACATCGCCGTGGCGCTCGCTGCGTGCGGTGATCCCGAGGTCCCCACGTCGCAGCGATGATCGAGAGGAGCGAAACGAGATCACCGGCGTCGACGGCGGCCAGGCGAAGTTCACGGTCGAAGTCGCAGACAAGCCGCGCGCCTGATGGCGCCGAGGCGTGACGCCAAGAACGTTTCCGGTTGATCGGAGTACGCGATTCACGCTCGAATCGCATCGTGTCGGCGCTGACAGCCTTTTTGCTGCACGCCAGAAAGAGCTGATTCATGTCCATCACGCGCACACTGTCCATCACTCTCGTCGGACTCGGCATCGGCTGCAAGAAGGACGAGGCGCCCGCTCCCGCGCCTGCCGCGCAGGCCACCCAGACCGCGGCCGCTGCGAAGCCTGCTCCGGCGAAGCCGGCCGCGAAGCCGACGAAGCCGCTCCCCGCCGCTGCGAAGACGCACGCGGTCCCCGGCGAGTGGATCGAGATGTCCCACCAGGCGAAGGGCTTCGGCTTCCACGTCCCCGCGGGCACCACCGATTCGAACGCGTCGAAGGACGGCTTCGATCTCTACACCGCCAAGCTGCCCGCGCCACACGACAAGGTGATGGTCCTCGTCGCCGCGTACAAGGATCACAAGAAGACGAAGGAGGATCTCCTCACGGACGTCTCCCACGTCATCGAGGCGACCGGCGGCAAGGACATCAAGAAGGGCGACGTGAAGGAGCTCTCCCCCGACTACTCGCTCGCCGACTACACGTTCACGAGTGACGGCAAGCCGGTCAAGGTGCGCGCCCTCGTCGCGACGGACGTCACCGACAACTACCTGATGCTCGTCGGCACCGCCGAGGACCATTTCAAGGCCAGCGAAGAGACCATCGATACCATTTGGGGCAGCTTCGACATGTACAGCGGCGGCTCGACCGGCGAGAACCACTGATCGACGCGCGCTGAGCGCTCGGCCGCGGGCGAAGCGTCGGACCGGAAGGTTCGCGCCGGGCTCGCGGCCGTCGCGCTTTTGGACGGCTGTATCAAGGTCGTGATCCAGAACTGAGCCCTACATCTCCGAGGCTACGGCGCGAACTCGACGTAGCCGCGCACGATGCGGACTCCATCGACGCCGCGCCCTCGCTCGAGCGCTAACCCGGATACGGAGACGTGCCGGCGAACGAGGCATTCCACACCGCGTCGACGCGCTTTCCGCGCGGCCGCGGATCGAGCGACTCGTCGACTCGACCCCTGGAATCCACCGAGCACGCTCGACTACCCACTTCCGAGGAGGCCTGCGAGAGCGCCCCGCGGCGCGCTTCTGGAGGAGCGCGGCGCCGTCGGTGCGGTAGGCTCGGATCGACGTGACTACACGACCTCTGCTCTTCGTCGCGGCGCTCTCGGCGGCTTGCTCGTCGTCGGAGCCACCTCCCGCGCCCGTGCCCGCCGTATGGAAGGTCGTCCACAAGGGGCTGCCCGGCGCGCTCCTCTCGGTGTGGGGCACGCGCGCGTCGGACGTGTGGTCCGTCGGTGGGGACGCACGCGACGGCTCGGGTCCCCTCGCCCTGCACTACGACGGAACGGCGTGGAAGCGCGTGGCGACGGGGCGCGACAAGGGCGATCTGTGGTGGGTGTTCGGCTTCGCGAACGGCCCGGTGTTCATGGGCGGCGCAGGCGGCGTGATCCTGCGCTGCGCATCGGCCACCGCGGCCTGCACGCAGCTGACGACCCCCGGCACCGACACCGTCTTCGGTCTCTGGGGCACGAGCCCGACGGCGATGTGGGCCGTCGGTGGGGACGCCGACACACGCGGCTTCGCATGGCGCCTGAACGGCGATGCGTGGACCGCGGAGCCGAGCCTCCCGGCCGACGTCGTGATGACCGCCTCGATTTGGAAAGTGTTCGGTCGGAGCGCGAACGACGCATGGCTGGTCGGCGCCAAGGGCGTCTCCTTCCACTGGAACGGCACCGCCCTCGAGCGCTTGCCGACCGGCGTGGCG
>JBKJQC010000425.1:0-13935 GCA_046593995.1 Polyangiales bacterium | reverse complement strand
GCGTCCCGACCTCGACGCTCAGTGCCTTGGCTCGCGCGATCAGCTCCGCGGGATCGGAGATGTCGGCGGGCGTGATCTTGTTGATCACCTCGCTGGCCACGTATCCGAGCATTCGCTCGGCGCCGACGTTGAAGATCTGGATGACGCCCTTGGCGTCGGTCGCGATACTCGAGAAGTTCGCGCTGTTGAAGATCGCGCTCTGGAGAGCGCCGGCTTTCAGCAGCGCCTCTTCGGCAGTGGCATTTCTCGAACCGAGCAATGAGTCTCCCCCGGTGACCCATCTCGGAGGTCAGCCAAGATCAGACTCCGCTCGAACGGATGCGTTGCGCCTGCGTCGTGCAGCGCGAGGCACGTAAGAGATCCACGCGGCCACCCCTCGGCCCCATGGGGTCACGACAGCGCGGCGCGAATCGTAGCGGCGACGCGCGCACGCTCGACCTCGCTCGCGTATGCATGACGGGGCCAGAAGAAGCCCTTGAGCCCGTCCCCCTTGGTCCGCGGGACGACGTGCACGTGTAGGTGCGGGACGCTCTGGCTCACGCGGTTGTTCATCGCGACGAACGTTCCCTGCGCCGTCATCGCGCTTTCGACCGCGCGCGCAACGCGCTGTGCCGTCGCGAAGAGCGGCTCGATCAACGCGGGAGGGAGCTCGCCGAGCGTCACGTGGTGCTCGCGCGGCACGACGAGCACGTGGCCGGGGAACAGCGGGCGTACGTCGAGGAAGCCGACGACGTCATCCGTCTCGACCACGATGTCCGCAGGGGATTCGCCTCGAGCAATGGAGCAGAAGACACAGGCCATTCGCTCGCTACGCTAACCGGCCCGTCACCGCCGTGCGAGGGCGTGCTATACATCCGTTCAGTGAAGCCGAGAGCCGTTCAGAACCCGCCCAACCCTTGGGCGTCGACCGAGATCGAATGGATCGGCGAGCCGCCCGAGGCGCGACTCGAGACGTTCGAAGAGCACGCGAAGTCCATCCTCAGCGAGAACACTTCGCCCGACGTGGGCATGCGGTTCAGCATCAACCCCTATCGCGGCTGCGCGCATGCGTGCGCCTACTGCTACGCGCGCCCGTCGCACCAGTACCTCGGATTCGGCGCAGGGAGCGATTTCGATCGCAAGATCGTGGTGAAGCTGAACGCGCCCGAGCTCTTGCGCGCGGCCTTCGGGAAGAAGAGCTGGCGGGGCGACTCGATCACGTTCTCGGGGAACACCGACTGCTACCAGCCGCTCGAAGCGTCGTATCGACTCACGCGCAGGCTCCTCGAGGTGTGCCACGACTTCCGCAATCCGGTGCACGTCATCACGAAGAGCGCGCTCGTACGCCGCGACGCGGACGTGCTCGCGAAGCTCTCGCGGGATGCACGCGCCGGCGTCACGCTCAGCATCCCGTTCGCCGACGTCGAGATGGCGCGCGCGATCGAGCCCTACGCCGCTGCGCCCTCCGCGCGCTTCGAGTCCATCCGTCGTCTCAGGGCCGAGGGGATCGACGTTTCGGTGAACATCGCGCCGCTCATTCCCGGCCTGAACGACGCGCAGGTGCCCGAGATCCTCGAGCGCGCGCACGAGGCGGGCGCGACGTCCGCGGCGCTCCTCCCGGTGCGCCTCGCGGCCGAGGTCCTGCCGGTGTTCTTCGAACGACTGGCCGAGGCGTATCCGAATCGCGTCAACAAGGTGCGGAGCGGGCTCTTGCAGATTCGCCGCGGCAAGCTCGACGAGTCGGGCTTCGGCGATCGGATGACGGGCGACGGTCCGCGTTGGGAGGCGATCCGACTGCTCTTCCGCGCGCAATGCCAGCGCCTCGGGCTCGGGACCTATCACGTCGAGATGGACGGTGTGCCGCTCGAGCCTTCTCGGGAGGACTCTCGGGGGGGAGACGCCGAGGAGACGACGACCTTCCGCCGTCCGACCGCGCAGCGCTCGCTGTTCGAGTAGGCTGTCGGGCGGGACCTGGGATGCGTCGCACGAACGCGAAGCTCTTCGCACGGCTCGCCGAGGCCGCCGACCCGACCGTCGTCGTCGCGGCGGTCGCGGACGCCGTCGCGGACACCTTGCTGCGCGCCCACGAGGACAGGCGCGTCGTCGATGCGTTCGTGCGCCTCGAGCGTGTCCTGCGCGAGAAGCTTCCGCGCGATTCGCGCCTCGCTCGGGTCGCCTCCCTCGCCGACGCGCTCGCCGATCCGCGCGCCGATTCGCTCGCCGATTCGCGCGCCCATTCGCATGGTGCCGGCCGCGTCGACGAGCACCACGCGGTCGAGCAGGCGCGGGTCGCCGTCGTGGAAGCGCTGGTGTCGAGGCCGCTCGACGAGAGCGCGGACGACGAGGTCCTGCGCGCGGCCGTTGCGCGGTTCACCGAGCGGATGATGCTCGGCGTGCTCGACCCTGCGCTCGCCGAGCAGCTCGTCACGCTCGACGTGCAGTCGCGACACCGCGCGGCCGTCCGCGACGCCGTGCTCCGTGCTGCCCGCGCGATCCCGATGGCGAGCGGCGAGGCCCCGAGCGCGTTCGTCGCGCGCGCGCTCGCGCAGGTGACCGGGGCGCTGCGAGGGAGCGCGTGAAGGCGCTCCGCATGGGCACGTCGCCGCGCGCTTCGTCTGACGAGCGCCTCGTCGTCGCGGGCGGCGTCCGGGTGCGTGGCGACGCGCTTTCGCTCCGACTGCACGGCCCGCGCGCGAACCTCGCCCTGCGCGTGTCGGGGCTCGCGGCCGCCGCAGCGTCGCGCATCCCCGAACCCTTCCTCGATCTCGTGGAGATCGCGTGCTTCGTGGATGCTGCGGACGCGGCGCTGCCTCGTTCGTCGCGTCGTCGCGTGCGCATGGTCATCCCGCTTCGTGCGGCCGATCTCTATCGCACGCCCGAGGTCTTCGTCCCGCTCGAGCGAACGCTCGCAGCCCTCACCGGAGATCTCTATCGCTTCGATTTTCGCGCGCGCACTACGACCGACCGCGGCGCTCTCGCGTACTTCGATCCGGCGTCGGAGCGCGAGGCCGAGGACTTCGGCGCGAAGACGTCGCTCGACGTCGTGCCGTTCTCCGGGGGCCTCGACTCGTTCGCCGGTGCGTTCGCCGGCACGCTCACCAGCACGCTCGCCAGAAAGCGTCCGTCGTTGCTGGTCGCGCACCGCGCCTCGCCCCGCATCGACGCGCACGTGCGCACCCTGGCAGCGCGCCTCGGCGATCGCGCACGTCTCGTGTCGTCCTGGCTGTCGCGCGAAACCACCCGGGAGGGACCAGCGCGTGCGTTCGTGTGGACGGCGATCTCGCTCGCGATCGCCGCGGCGCACGGCGCGCGCTCCGCCGTGCGCTTCCACGAGAACGGCGTGGTCAGCCTCGGACTCCCCTTCTCGGCGGCGACCACGTTCGCGGGCACCCCGACGGCGAATGCGACGCACCCGCAGGTGCTCGCGGGGTGGGCACGGCTCGCGGCGGCGCTCGGTCGACCGGTCGCGGTCGACAACGGCTTCCTCTGGTCGACCAAGGCGGAGGTCGTCCGCGGCGTCGTGAGCGCGGGCGCCGCGGGCTGGATCGTCGACACCATCAGCTGCACGCGGCGGGTGAAGCCGCCGTTCACGCACTGCGGTGTCTGCGCCGCGTGCGTCGACCGGCGGTTCGCGACGCTCGCCGCCGGCGCGGAAGCGCACGACCCCGCGGCGCGCTATGCCATCGACCTGCTCACCGGCGAGCGCGCCGACGCGACGTCGCGCGCCGTGCTCTCGGCGTACCTCCGCGCCGCGTCCGAGATCGGCGACGCGACCGACGCCGAGTTCTTCGCGCGACACGGCGAGCTCGCGCGCGTGCTCTCGCACCTCGCGCGTGACCCCCACCAAGGTGCCGGCTCGATCGACGACGTCGCCAGTCGCATCGTCGAGCTCCATCGCCGGCATGCGGGCGAGGTCGAGGCCGTGCTCGACGCCGGGATCCGCACGCACGCGACCGCGATCCGCCGCGGCACGCTCCCCAAGAGCTCCCTACTGATGCTCTCGCTCAGGCCAGAAACTGAAAAAATGAAACCGATCCCCCGCCGCGCGCCACCTGGGGTGGTGCGCGTCCTCCATCTGTCGGACTTCCACTTCTCGCCCCGTCGTGCGTGGGATCAGGATCCCGTGCTCGGCGCGCTCGCTGCCGATGTGGCGCGCCTCGTCGCATCGGGGCTGCGGCCGGACCTCGTCGCGCTCACGGGCGACATCGCCGACCGCGGAACACGCGAGGACTACGCGCTCGCTGCCCGTTGGCTGCGCGAACGGCTCCTCCCCGCGGCGAAGGCGTCGACGGAGTCGCTCCTGCTCGTCCCCGGGAACCACGACGTCGATCGCGCTGCCGTGAAGCGCGTGGCGCAGGCCGCGCAGGCCGATCTGATCCGCGGTGAGAGCCAGGATGCGATCGCCGCGCTCCTCTCCGACGTCACCGAGCGCACGCCGCTCTTGCGTCGACACGACGCGTGGCTCGAGTTCGTGCGCGGCCTCGGGCTCCCGGTGAGCGAGGACGCCGTGCCGTGGTGGTCGCGCACGCTCGACGTGTCGGGGCTACGTGTCCACGTCGCAGGTCTCTGCTCGTCGTGGACCTCGTCGTCGGATGACGACAAAGGGCGCCTGCTGGTCGGACGCGCGCAGCTCCACCGCGTGCTCGAGGGGTGGGAGAGCGCCGATCTGTCGCTCGCGTTGGTGCACCATCCTTGGGATTACCTCGCTGATTTCGATGCGGCCGAGGTCCGCGAGACCATCCAGCGGAGGTGCGACGTGCTCCTGCGCGGACATCTCCACAAGACCGACGGCGCCTCGCGGATCCGCCCCGATGGCGGTGCCCTCGAGCTCGCAGCCGGCGCTGCGTGGGGCGGCAGTCAGCATCCGCACGCGTACCACTTGGTCGAGCTCGAACCGCAGGCCTGCGTCGCGCGCGTGCACCTCCGCACGTGGGACGGTCACGCGTGGATCGCGGACCGCAACGCGTTCGGTGGTTCGGCGCCCGACGGCATCGCCGAGCTGCCGCTTCGTACGCGCGCGTGACGTCGCGAATCCACTGCCCCTGAAGCCTCAGACGAGCCGCGCGGTCATCGAGAGCGCGCGCTCGAGTCGGTCGAGGTACGCGGACCTTCGGATCTCCACGCACCCGAGCGACGAGAGGTGGTCGTTCATCACCTGCACGTCGAACACGGCGAACCCCCCGCGGCGGAGTCGCTCGGCGAGGTGGGCGAACGCGACCTTCGACGCGTCGGTGCGGCGGTGGAACATCGACTCGCCGGCGAAGATCCCGCCGATGGCGACCCCGTAGATCCCGCCGACGAGCGAGCGCGCGTCCCCTTCGCGCTCCCAGACCTCGACGCTGTGCGCCCACCCGAGGCGGTGGAGCCCGAGGTATCCCTCCAGCATCTCGGGTGTGATCCACGTCCCTTCGGGGCGCGTCTCGCCGCACGATCGCATCACCTCCTCGAACGATTCGTCGAGGGTGATCTCCCACGGTGTCTTACGAAGGGTGCGCCGCAGGGAACGCGACCAGTGGAGCTCCTCTTCGATGGGGAAGACGGCCCGCGGATCCGGGCTGCACCACGGGACGAGGGAGCGCGACTGCGGCCACGGGAAAATGCCCCGCCGATACGCGGCGAGCAGCGTGCCGGGCGAAAAGTCCACACCGACCGCGAGGATTTCCCGTCGGCCCGCGCGGCGGGGATCGGGAAAGGCCACCCGGGTCGCCGCAGGCTCTATCGGCGGGTAGGGCGGCGGGTGGGGCGGCGGGTAGGGCGGCAAAGGTGGAGGACGAGGCTGCGGAGGGAGATTCACGACCGCCGTTTACGCTACACTCAGTTCGATGAATCGACCGCCCGGTCGAACGCGTGGCGTATCGATCGCCACGCTGACGGTCTCCGCCTTCGCGCTCGCTGCGTACGTCCTCACGTCCGGTTGCCTCGATGCGTCCGGCCTCGGCGCCGACCTCGCGGGCGACACCGGCGTCGGGCCCTTGCTGGACGCGACCAACGAAGACACTCCTGGCGCGGGGTGCGCGGGAGGCGGCACCAAGTGCGGCGACCTGTGCATCGACACCTCGCGCAACCCCGCCCACTGCGGCGCCTGCGGCGTGAAGTGCAACGACGGCGAGCTGTGCTCCTTCGGCACCTGCAACGGGTTCTGCAAGGGTGGCACCCTCCAGTGCAACAACGAGTGCGTCGACCCGGACATCGACCCGATCAACTGCGGCAAGTGCGGGGTGAAGTGCGCGAGCGGGCAGGTCTGCTCGGCCGGCACGTGCGCGGTGTCGTGCGGCGCGGGGACGTCGCTGTGCGGCGGGGTCTGCATCGACCCCAATCGTGACCGAACGAACTGCGGCGCGTGCGGGAACGCCTGCCCGACCGGGCTCGTCTGCGTCGGCGGGCTGTGCCGCCTGGAGTGTGCGGGCGGCGTCACGAAGTGCGGGACGGCCTGCGTCGACACCCAGACCAACCCCGTGCACTGCGGCGCGTGCAACGCTCCCTGCGCCACCGGGCAGGTGTGCGTCAACGGCGTGTGCCGCCTCGACTGCGTGGGCGGGACGACCAAGTGCGGCGCGACCTGCGTCGACACCAACACCAACGGCGCGCACTGCGGCTCGTGCTCGAACGCCTGCACCGGAACGCTCGTCTGCTCGAGCGGCACCTGTTCGCTCGAGTGCGCGGGCGGCACGACGAAGTGCGGCCCCGCCTGCGTCGACACGACGAACAACCGCCAGTTCTGCGGCAACTGCTCGACCGTGTGTCCGGCGGGTCAGTCCTGCGTGACCTCTGCGTGTCAGCTGGTCTGCACCGGCGGGACGTCGCCCTGCGGGACCGCGTGCGTCAGCCTCACGAAGGATCGTACGAACTGCGGCGCGTGCAACACGACGTGCGGCGCGGGGGAGGTCTGCACGGCGACGGGCTGCGCGCTCGATTGCCCGACGAACCTCAAGAAGTGCGGCACGACCACGCCGGCCTGCATCGACATCAAGAACGATCCGGCGAACTGCGGCGACTGCGGCATCCCGTGCACCGGCGGCACCACGTGCGTGAACGGCATGTGCTCGCTCGTGTGCAGCGGTGGCGCGACGAAGTGCCTCAACGCGTGTGTCGACTTGAAGAAGGATCCCGCGAACTGCGGCGCCTGTGGCATCGCCTGCACCGGCGGCAAGGTCTGCGTCGCGAGCGGCACCACGGCGAGCTGCCAGTGCCCCGCGGGCGAGACCGACTGCAGCGGCACCTGCTACGACCTCGCGAACGATCCGGCGCACTGCAAGTCGTGCACGGCGGTGGCGTGCTTGCCCGGTCAGTCGTGCACCGCCACGGGTTGCGACGTCGTGTGCGTGGGAGGCACCACGAAGTGCGGCGCGGTCTGCGTCGACACCAAGAAGGATCCGGCGTTCTGCGGCAACTGCACCACCAGCTGCAGCGGCGGGAAGGTCTGCACCACGGTCGGTACGACGACGAGCTGTCAGTGCCCGGCCGGACAGACGGACTGCGGCGGCACCTGCTTCGATCTGACCACCAGCTCCACGCGCTGTGGCAGCTGCACGGCCGCTCCTTGCCCCGCAGGCCAGTCGTGCGTGATGACCGCCGTCGACGGCGGCACCATGCCGGCCTGCAAGCTCGTCTGCGGCCCCGGCACCGTCGCGTGCGACGCCCAGTGCACGAACCTCGACTTCGATCCCGCTCACTGCGGCGCGTGCACGACGTCCTGCGCGACGGCGCCGAACGCGAACGCCATCTGCGTGAACAGGGTGTGCGGCATCGCGTGCCAATCCGGATTCGGCAACTGCGACGGCGACGCCGCGGACGGCTGCGAGACCGCGCTCGGCACCAACACCAACTGCGGCTTCTGCGGTGACACGTGCGGCGGCGGAAAGACCTGTCAGTCGGGCCTCTGCGCGAACTGAGTCAGCGCGGACCCGCGTCGCGTCGGGCGGGAGGCTGCGACTTCGGTCGATCGGCCTCCAGCAGCACGTCGATCTCGAGCTGCCCGGTCCCGCGTGACCTCGCGCGTCCGAGCGCCAGGCCCGCGCGGGTGACGACCTCCGCTGCCGTCTCGCCCGACGGCGGCGTCCACACTGCGGCGCCGACGGCGATCGACACGCGCCGTGGCACGTCGAGCTCCACCGGATGCTTCGAGACCGCCGCCGTGATCCGCTGCGCGACGATGTACGCGGCGTGTGCGTCCGCGCCCGGCAAGAGCAGCACGAACTCGTCGCTCTCGAGCCGCGCGAGCACGTCGTATTCGCGGCGCCCTTCGCGGAGGCGCGCCGCCACTGCCTCGAGGACCTCGTCGCCGCGCGGTCGCCCGAGCTCCTCGTTCAAGCGGCGCATCTTGTCGACGTCCATGCGGAGCACGGCGTAGCTGTCCCACGCGCGCGCGGCCCGCCCGTGCTCGCGCTCGATCTCCTCGAGGAACCGCCGCTTGTTCGGGAGCTGCGTGAGCGCGTCGGTCGCGGTGATCATCTCGAGGCGCTGGAGCAGCTGGTTCGCGCGCCGCTCGGCGGATCGCTCGCGCGTCACGTCGCGCGCGATCCCCGCCCATCCAGTGGGCCCAGTGCTCGAGAGGATGGGCGTGGTGTGCCAGCGCACCACACGCACCGTCGGACGCCGCAGCTCGAGCTCTCCGGTCTGCTGCGCCGGACCGGCAGCTCCCGAGGTGAGCTCGTGGAAGGTCTCCGGCTCCTCGCAGGAAGACGCGAGAAGCGCGACCACATCTCTCTCTCGACCGCCGACGAGCGACGCGACGTCGACCCCGAACAGCTCGCCGAGACGGCGGCCGGCGAAGCGACAACGGCCGTCACGATCGAAGCAGATGATGGCCTCGTCCGCGGCGTCGAGGATCGCTGCGAGTGTCTCCTCGTGCATCGTTCGACGCTATCACGAGGCCGATGCCGCTCCGTCGCGTCGCACATGACGACGCACTACGTCGAGGAACGCCTCGCCGTAGGTCTCCACGCGGTAGGGGCCCATGCCCGCGACGGCGAGGAGCTGCGTGTCCGTGATCGGCTTCTCCCGCGCGATGGCCACGAGGGTCGCGTCGGGGGCGACGACGTATGCCGGGCGGCCGCGGGCGAGGTTCGCACGGGCGGCGCGGAGCGCTTCGTACAACGCCGAGTCCTCGCTCGGGAGCGCGACCGAGAGAGCGGCGCGCGCCTCGGGGGTCAGCGTGCTGCGCGGTCTCGGCTCGCTCTTGCGCGACCCCTTGGAGGCGCGCTTCTCGGACTCGGCCGGGAGGCGCAGGCGAATCGGCGCGTTCCCCTTCATCACCTTCCAGCCGACGTCGGTGACGAACGGCACCGGGTGCTCGTGGGGCGTGAGATCGATCCACCCGGCGGCGAGGAGCGCGCGGAGGAGCGCGACGAGCCACGTCTGCGAGCGGTGCTTCATGATTCCGTAGGTCGAGAGCTGATCGAACCCGAAGCGGCTCACGCGATCGGTCGCCTCGCCGCGGAGCATCTCGGCGATCGCGATCATCCCTCCGCGCTGTTTCGCGCGCGCGACCCCGGAGAGCACCTTGCGGACCTCGAGCGCGGCCCCCTCGTCGAGATCCTCGAGCTCGCCCTGATCGTCGAGGCCCGCGCACACGTCGCAATGACCGCAGCCGCCGAGCACTTCGCGCTCGTCGCCGAAGTAGCGAAGGATGAAGTCGTGACGACACGTCCGCGCGTCGAGGTAGCGGAGGAGCTCGCGGAAGAGTCCCCACGCGCGCGCCGAGGCCTCGGGCGACGCCGGGCCGTCTGGAGCATGGGTGGGGCCCGATTCGCACAGACGCCGCCGGAGCTGCACGTCGCTCGCGCTGCAGAGGAGGAGACCGTGCGCCTCGTCGCCGTCCCGACCTGCGCGACCGACCTCCTGGTAGTAGGCCTCGAGCGACGCCGGGGGCTGGTAGTGGACGACGACGCGCACGTCAGCGCGGTCGATCCCCATGCCGAACGCGTTCGTCGCCGCGACGACCTTCAGCGCGCCGGTCGCGAACTGCGCGTTGACCGCCGCGCGGACGTCTCCCGGTAACCCTGCGTGGTAGGCCGCGGCGTTCCATCCGAGGGCGGCGAGGTCGTGCGCCATCTCCTCGGTGGCCTTGCGCGTCGCGCAGTACACGATCGCCGTCCCCGTGGGTGCGCCCCTTCCATCAGAGGGAGCGCCGAGCGCGCTCCGCAGCGCGGCCTGCACGAGCGACTTCGCCTCACGCGGACCGTCGACGGACCTCGCCTCGAGGTGGAGGTTCGGCCGCGCGAACCCGCGGAGGACTTCGCGCGCGTCCTCGAGCCCGAGCCGCACGCGGATCTCTTCGCGCACGCGCGGGGTCGCCGTCGCCGTGCACGCGAGCACGCGCGCCGGGCGGAGTCGCTCGAGGACGCCGCCGATGCGCAGATAATCGGGCCGGAAATCGTGCCCCCAGTGCGAGATGCAGTGCGCCTCGTCGATGGCGATCATGGCCACGTCGATGTGCGCGAGGAAGTCGAGGAACCACTCCGATGCGAGCCGCTCCGGCGCGCAGTAGAGGAGCTTGAGCTTCCCCGACTGCGCGTCACGCGTGCGGGCGCGTCGCTCTTCGATCGACACGGTGCTCGCGAGGTAGGCCGCGGGGATACCGCGCGCGTTCAACCCGCGGACCTGGTCCTCCATCAGCGCGATGAGCGGCGAGATCACCAGCGTGACCCCGGGTAGCACGGCGGCCGGCAGCTGGTAGGTGAGGGACTTGCCGCCTCCGGTCGGCGCGACGACGAGCGCCTTGCCGGGCGGGCCGAGCAGCGCGTCGATCGCCTCCCGCTGCCAGGGGCGGAACGCAGGCAATTGGAAGCGTGTCCGCAGGACCTCTTCGAGATCCACCTTCTCGAGGTCTACCGACTCGAGCGGCTCACCCTGTTCGGACCGCGGGACCATGAACGACAACGCGTCTAGCACGAGCATGTCCGGGGTCGACGGCTGTCGCCCGCGAGTTGCGTGCGCCCTCGAGAGAAAAACAGAGTCGGGGAGTCGGGGAGGCGAGAGGGAGCCCGAGCAGTCTGCCGATCGCGTCTTCGCCGTTCGAATTGCTCTCGCCGCGCCGATGTCGCGCTCGCCTCCGAAGAGAACCACGGAGGCACGGAGACGCGGAGGTTTCCCAGTCTGCCGATCGCGGCACCACCGCTCGCTTGCCGACGCCTCATCACCCGATGGAACGGCGTCGACACGTGAGCGCTACGATGCGGCAGCACTCTCGAAGCTCCGTGCCTCCGCGCCTCCGTGTTCAATCCACTCGCTCAGGCTCGTTCCTCAGGAACGAGCGCAGCAAGGCATGGAAGAAGCGATCGGCAGACCTCACAGATCTCCCTCTCGCCTCCCCGTCTCCCCGACTCCCTGTGAATCTCGAGGCTGCCTCACGTGAGGTCGGCGAGGGCGGCGTGGAGCTCGGGGTGCTGGAAGACGTATCCCTTCTCCACCGCCACCTGC
The DNA here is from genome assembly GCA_046593995.1 of Polyangiales bacterium. GTDB lineage: Bacteria > Myxococcota_A > Polyangia > Polyangiales > JADJMO01 > JALHOE01. The sequence goes on along the minus strand of JBKJQC010000425.1, from coordinate 2,535 downwards.
GGGATCACGCGCTGAGAGGCGAGGACGATGCTCGCCATGTCTCCGAAGGCGACCTTCAGCGCAAAGGCCGGCGTCGGGATGAAGGTCGGCCGGTGCAGCACCGAGCCGAGCGCGCGGGTGAACTGCTCGTTCGTCGCGGGCGCGGGCGCGGCCAGGTTGATCGGACCGCGGATCGAGGCGTCGGCGGCTGCGAAGAGGAGGAGACCGACCACATCGTCTACGTGGATCCACGGCATCCACTGCTTGCCGCTGCCGAGCTTGCCGGCGATGCCGAGCTTGAACGGCGTGAGCATCTTCCCGAGCGCGCCCTCTCCCTTCATCAGGACGACCCCGATCCGCGCGTTGACGACGCGGATCCCGTGCCGCTCGGCGAGCAGCGCCTCGCGCTCCCATGCGACGCAGAGCTCGGCGAGGAAGCCGGTGCCGGCGCCGCTCTCTTCCGTGAGCACCTCGTCGCCGCGATCGCCGTAGATGCCGACGGCCGAAGCGCAGACCAGCACCCGCGGCTTCTTCGCGGCGCGCGTGATTCCGTCGACGATCCTCCGAGTACCCTCGACGCGGCTCGCGGTCATCCGCGTCTTCGACGCCTCCGTCCAACGTTGCGCGACGGGCTCTCCCGCGAGGTGCACGACCACGTCGACGTCGTCGAGCGCGCCCTCGGGGAGCGGCGCGTCCGAGGACCAGCGGAGCGCCGTCGCGCCGCGTACGCGCTCGGGCGTGCGCGCGAGGACGCGCGGGCCTTCGACGTTCGCGATCAAGCGCGGACCGATCGCGCCCGTCGCACCTGTGATCAGTGTCGCCATGGCACGATCATACTTGCGTCCGCCCCCTCGGCTCGGTCTGCTCGACGGAGATGATCCTCGTCGCGAAGACCTACTGGGCGGGCGCGCCGTTCCACTTCCGGAAGCCGCCCGAGGACGCGTCGAGCGAATCGCTCGTCCTCCGCGCCGACGACGGTCGTCAGCTCCGCGCGATGTATTGGACGAAGCGTGCCGATCCGCGCCCGCGCGTCGCCGTCGTGTGCATGCACCCGCGCGTGGACTTCCTCCACCACTACACCTTCCCGCGACTCGTCGCAGCCGGGGTCGGATGCCTCGGTGCGATGACCCGCTACGGGAACGACGACACCGACGCGGAGCACGAGTCGATGGTGCTCGACGTGGCGGTGTGCATCCGCTGGCTGAAGGAACGACGCGGCGTCGAGCGCGTGGTCCTGCTCGGGAACTCGGGCGGCGGATCGCTCGCTGCGTTGCATCAAGCCGAAGCCGAGACGGCACCGGCCGCGCGACGGAAGGCGTCTCCCGCGGGCACACCGACGCGCTTCGATGCGATCGACATGGTGCCGGCCGACGGCCTCGCGCTCGTCGCGGTGCACCGCGGGCAGGGGAAGGTCCTCGGCGCGTGCATCGACGCCTCGGTGGTCGACGAGCACGATCCGCTCGCGGTCGATCCCGAGCTCGACATGTACGATCCGCGGAACGGCTTCCGTGAGCCTCTCTCGTCCGAGGGGGCGTCCGAGGGGGCGTGGAGCGAGTACGACGACGCGTTCGTCGCGCGCTATCGCGCAGCACAGGACGCGCGCGTCGTCCGTCTCGACACGGTCGCGCGCGAGCTGCTCGACGAGGCGCGTGATGCGGCCGCCGTTGCGCAGGCGGGCGACTTCGAGGAGCGCCCGTTCGCCGAGCGACAGCGCGTGCTCCGCAGGCGCACGCTGGAGCGCGTGATGGTGGTCTACCGCACGATGGCGAACCCGAGCTACGTCGACCACCGCCTCGATCCGTCGTCGCGCGAGTACGGCTCGCTGCTCAGTGATCGCCCCGATCTGATGAACTACTCCTACCTCGGCTTCGCCCGCACCTGCACGCCGCGCGCGTGGCTCTCGACCTGGTCCTCGCGCTCCTCGAACGCCGATCTCGTGGCGAACGTCGCCCGCATCGCGGCGCCCACGCTCTACGTGAGCGCCGAGGCCGATCGGGAGATCTACCCGCGCGCCGACGTGACGCCGATCGCCGCCGCAATCGGCGCGAAGGACAAGACGGTCGTGACGCTCGACGGTGCGCGGCATTACTTCGAACCCCCTTTTGGAGAAAAGGCCGCGCCGGACGTCGAGCGGCTGATGGACGTGCTGGTGTCGTGGATCCAGGAGCGGTTCTCGTGAGCCGCAGCCCGTGTGTGTGCGTCGTCTATCACTCGCGCGGCGGCCGCACGCGCGCGCTCGCGGACTCCGTCGCAGCGGGGGCGTCCTCCACCGACGTCGAGGTCGTGCTCGTCGACGTGGAGACGATCGCGGAGCACTGGCGCGATCTGGCGCGCGCCGACGCGATCGTGCTCGGATCGCCCACGTTCATGGGGAGCGTGTCCGCGCCGTTCAAGGCGTTCATGGACGCGACGTTCGACGTGTGGCTCGTGCAAGGGTGGCGCGACAAGCTCGCCGCCGGGTTCACGAACTCGTCGGCCGCGAGCGGCGACAAGCTCAACACACTCGTGCAGCTCGCCGTATTCGCCGCGCAGCACGGCATGATCTGGGTCGGTCTC
>JBKJQC010000398.1:0-6403 GCA_046593995.1 Polyangiales bacterium | reverse complement strand
GCCAAAACGTTGATGTCCGCGCGCGGCAGCACATGCTCGACCTCCCTCTGATCTCCTCGCCTCCCCGTCTCCCTGTTCGTCCATCGTGGAGGAGAGCGAAAGATTCACGACCTCTCGGGGCTCGCGCCGCGGGCTCCGCCGCCCCAAGCTCTCGGGGCATGAAACGCCTCGCCGCCCTCTGTGCGCTGGCGCTCGCGAGCTGCACGGGCGTGCGCTACCTCGCCCAAGCCGTCGAAGGGCAGGTCGAGATCCTCCATCTCGGCCGGCCGATCAGCGAGGTAGTCGCCGATCCGTCGACCCCGCCGCACCTCCGTCGGCTGCTCGCGCAGGTCGGTCCGATCAAGGCGTTCGGGGAGGCGAGCGGCCTGCGCGCGACGAAGAACTATCGCGAGTTCGCCGACCTCGGTCGTCCCGCGGCAGTGTGGGTCGTCGGTGCCTGCGAGCCGCTCGCGTTCGTGTCGAAGAAATGGAAGTTTCCCATCGTCGGCAGCGTGCCGTATCTCGGCTGGTTCGATAAGAAGGAAGCGCAGTCCTACGGAGACGAGCTGCGCGAAGACGGTTGGGAGGTCGAGGTGCGTCCGGCGGCCGCGTACTCGACCCTCGGCTGGTTCGAGGATCCCGTCCTCTCGACGATGCTCGAAGACGGCCCCGAGGGGCTCGGCGAGCTCGCGAACGTGGTGCTGCACGAGTCGACGCACGCGACGCACTACGTGGACGGCCAGACGGCGTTCGACGAGAGCATCGCAAACTTCGTCGGCGATCGACTGGCCTCGAAGTTCCTCGCAGAGACCCGCGGCGAGGACTCGTCAGAGCGCAGGATGTACCTCGCGGCCGAGCGCGCGCATCGCCATCGCTCGGGGGCGATGCACGACGCGTATCGCGAGCTCGAGAAGCTCTATGCGTCGGACGTCTCGGATACGACGAAGCGCATCGAGAAGGGCATCATCCTCGCGCGCCTCCGCGTCGCGGTCGGCACGCGTCGTCCGGTGAACAACGCGACCCTCTTCGAGTACGAGAGCTACCACGGCGGGGAGGTCGAGCTCGATCGCCTGCTCGCGGCCTGCGGCGGTGACTTCCGCCGCTTCGTCGGCGCGCTGCAGCGGATCTCGTCGTCGTCGTTCTCGGAGCCACAACAGCGCGATCTCGCGCGCGTCCTGCGCCCGCTGGTCACCGCCGGCTGTCCGGGTTGACCGCACACACGTCGCTTGTCGGGTTCGGCGCGCGTCCCGCATCGAGCCATTGATTCGGAGCAGACTTCGGCTCGACCATCCATCGGTGATCACCCTGCGCGGATGGAGCGTCCCTCTCGTCGTGATGGTCGGCTGCTCCTCCGGAGCCCTCGCTCCGCCGAGCGCGACGAGCGGCGCGGACACACCGCTCGCGACCATCCGTTCGCACGAAGAGCTGCGTCTCGCGACCGGGGTGTTGCGTACGACCGAGCGCGGGATCGTGCGCGAGGGAGGCGAGCTCCCGGCGATGGACGTCGTGGTGCCAACGCTTTCGACAGGGCGCGTGTCGCTCTCCGTCCGGGGCGCGAGCCTGGCGATCGTCGCCGAGGGCGTCCGTCCGGTGCACGCGGCGATCGAGGGTGCGAACGTCGTCTTTCGTGATGCGCTCCCCGACACCGACATCGTGTGGTCGGTCGGTCGCGACCGCGCCGAGGAGCTGCGCGTCCTTCGCACAACGAAGGCTTCGACGACGCTGCGCTTCCGCGTCGAGAAGGGCCGGCACGTCGCGCAGGTGCGCGTGCGTGGTGCGCTCGTCGAGGCGATCGACGATCGCGGGGACGTCGTCGTGTCGACCGAGCCGCTCTTCGCCCTCGACGCGCACGGGCTTCGTCGTGAGCTGTCGCTGACGCTCGACGGCGATCGCGTCGCCGCCACGCTCGATCCCTCGGGGCTCGCGTATCCCATCGTGGTCGATCCGGTGTGGACCGCCACTGCGACGATGGCCGTGCGCCGTGAGTACGGGGTCGCCACGCTCCTCGCCGACGGCAAGGTGCTCGTGACCGGGGGCTTCAGTCCAGGCGTCGGCGCGACGCGCAGCGCGGAGGTCTACGACCCGGGAACGAACACCTGGAAGACCGTCGGCTCCATGGCGCACGTTCGCTACCAGCACAACGCGATCCGTCTCGACGACGGTCGGGTGCTCGTCAGCGGAGGCGCCGGGAGTAGCGCGATCACCGAGCTCTACGATCCGGCGCTGGAGACGTTCTCGGCGAGCGGCAGCCTGGCCGAGACACGGTGGGTCCACGGACTCGCGAAGCTCGCCGACGGCAAGGTCCTCGCCATCGCCGGATTCGCCGATGCGGCAGGGTGCAGGGGATCGATCGAGTCGTGGAATCCCGCAGATGGTCAATGGTCATCCGCGGGTACCGTGACGGCTCGCTACGCACCGGCGATCGTGAAGCTGCCGAACGCCGATCTCCTCGCGATCGGTGGATACTGCGGCGGCTACTACAGCTCGGTCGAGCGTTACGATGCGAGGGCCAAGACGTGGGCGGCCGTCGCCCCGTTGAAGGATGCGCGCAGTTCCCCTGGCGCGATCCTGCTCCCATCGGGAAAGGTCTTCGTCGCGGGCGGCGGCGACACCGGCAACACGACGAGTGAGCTCTACGACCCCGCGCTGAACAGCTGGACGTACGGACCGACGGTGCCGGCCTATCGCAACGGTGCGGCGCATGTCGCGCTCGCGAGCGGGCACCTCTTGCTGGTCGGCGGCGCCGACACGTCGGGCACGTACCTGACGACGGCCGACGTGTTCGACCCCACCACCAACGGCTGGATCGGCGGCGGGACCCTCGCGACCGGCCGAGCGTACATGGCGTCGACTGCTCTCGGCGGGAACCGTGCGCTGATCGCCGGCGGCTCGCTCCCAGGGAACACCTTGTCCAGCGCAGAGGTGTTTGCGCTGAACATCGCCAACGGCGCGTCGTGCGCGACGGCGCTCGACTGCGCGTCGGGGAACTGCGTCGACGGCGTCTGTTGCAACGAGGCGTGCACCGCTTCCTGCAAGGCGTGTGATCTGGCGACGAGCAAGGGAACGTGCAGCGACGTCAGTGGCGCTCCGCAAGGGACGCGATCGTGCGCGCCCTACCTGGCGTGTACCGCGGGCGTGTGCCGCGCCGCGTGCGCGACCTCCGCCGACTGCGTGTCGACCCACTACTGCGCCGGCACGTGCCAGCCGAAGAAGGCGAACGGCGGCGCCTGCGCTGCCGGTGGCGAGTGCACGAGCGGGAGCTGCGCGGACTCGGTGTGCTGCAACGAGCCGTGCGCCGGCCAGTGCGCGTCGTGCAACGAGAGCGGTCAGCCGGGCACCTGCCTCGCCGTGACCGGCGTCCCGCGCAACGGACGCACTACGTGCACCGGCACCGGGCTCGGGACGACCTGCGGGATCGCGTGCAACGGCGTCGACAAGACGCAGTGCAAGTACCCGGTCTCAGGAGCGCCCTGCTCGGCGAATGGCTGCGTCGCCGGCAAGGAGACGCACGCGAGCACCTGCAACGGCGCGGGCCTCTGCCAGGACGTCGAGAAGACGTGCGGTGCGTACGTTTGCGACGCGACCGCGTGCAAGTCGACGTGCACCTCGAAGGGGGACTGCGCTTCCGGCTTCTTCTGCAAGGCGAGCGTCTGCATCCCTGCGCTCGCCCTCGGTGAGAGCTGCACCGAGAGCGCCTCCTGCGGCAGCGGATCGTGCGTCGACGGCGTGTGTTGCTCGACGGCGTCCTGTCCCTCGGGGAGCAGCTGCGCGCTCGCGGGTAACGCTGGCACGTGCAGCAAGAACCTCGGCGGCACGTGCAGCGCGGGCTCCGAGTGCGCATCCGGGTTCTGCGTCGACGGCGTGTGCTGCAACGCTGCGTGCGAGGGGCAGTGCGAGGCGTGTGACGTCGCCGTGCCGAAGGGCACGTGCGCTCCCGTGAGCGGGGAGCCCCATGGCGCGCGCGCGAAGTGCGACAGCGGCGTTGACGCCTGCAAGGCGAAGAAGTGCGACGGGACCGTCACGACTTCGTGCGCGGCGTTCACGAATGGGCCGGCCACCACGTGCGCACCGCGCAAGTGCGTCGACGGCAAGGAGGTTCCTCCGGGAGCCTGCGACGGCGCCGGCGGGTGCCGGACGCCGGAGCCGCGCACGTGCGGCCTCTACGCGTGCAGCGCCGAGACGGGATGTCTCGATCCGTGTCGCAACGACGCGGACTGCGTCGGGGGAGCGGCCTGCACCGGCGGTGCCTGCCTGCCGAAAGCCGCGGGCAGCACCAAGTGCTCGGACGACGGCGGCGCGTCGATCGCCGCAGACGGCGCGCGCACGGACTGCAACGCCTATCGCTGCGTCGCGAGCGACGGCCGCTGCGCACCCTTCTGCAAGGACAGCTCGGAGTGTGCGACCGGCTTCGTCTGCGACGGGCCGAGTCGCGCATGCATCACCGCGCCACCCGCTGCCGACGACGGCGGCTGCGCGACGCGCTCCCCGGGGAGTGGCAGCGGCCATGCGCTGCTCGGCGCGCTCGCCATCGTCCTCGCCGCGTTGCGCCGTCGTGCTGCTGACTCGACGTGAGCGTCGATCGCCTGCTCGGCGCATGCGGTCCAGCGATGTGATGGCCGTGGTGCAACGGATCGCGATCTCGTTCATCGCGCGTGCCCCGATCACGCGCGTGCTCCGTCTGCTCGTCACGGCGCCTATTTAAGTGATCTTCGGAGCGCGACGCGTCCGTAGCGCGCTCGTGACATCAGAGCATGCCGGCTCGATGATCGCCCTTGCGCACAGGCGCGAAAGGACCTCGCAGTGCAGAACGACGGAACGACAGGCGACCGCAAGGCGTTGGCGCTGAAGACGAGCGCGAAGCCGAAGGCTCGGAGCTCGGTACCGGCCAAGACGACGGCGGCGGGGCGCGCTGCCGGTCGGGATGGCGTGACGGTCATCACGGGCGAGCAGCTCGACGAGCTCACCGCGGCGCTGCGCGCGATGGGCCGCGGCGAGTTCTCCGTGCGGCTCGATCCGAAGCGTGATCGCGGTCGCTTCGGCGAGGTCGCGCGCGCCTTCAACGACGTCGTGACGCGCGCCGATCGCTTCACCACGGCGCTCGTCCAGCTCGAGCACGTCGTCGGTCGCGAAGGGCGCATGGATCAGCGCGTGCGACTGATCGAGGTCGAGGGCGCGTGGCTGACCGGCATGAACGTGCTCAACCAGCTCGTCTCCGACCTGGTGCAGCCGACGACCGAGATCGCGCGCGTGCTGACGAGCGTCGCCCGGGGCGACCTCACGCAGAAGATGGCGCTCGAGCTCGAAGGGCAGCCGGTCAAAGGGGAGTTCCTTCGCATCGGCACGACCGTCAATACGATGGTCGATCAGCTCCGCGCGTTCGCGGGCGAGGTCACCCGCGTCGCGAAGGAGGTAGGCACCGAAGGGAAGCTCGGCGGTCAGGCCGACGTGCCCGGCGTCTCCGGCACCTGGAAGGACCTCACCGACAACGTGAACGGCATGGCGCGCAACCTCACCGACCAGGTGCGGAACATCGCCGAGGTGTCCACCGCCGTCGCACGAGGTGACCTCTCGAAGAAGATCACCGTCGACGCCAAGGGGGAGGTCCTCGCGCTGAAGAACACCATCAACACGATGGTGGATCAGCTCAACAGCTTCGCTGCAGAAGTGACCCGCGTCGCGAAGGAAGTCGGCACCGAGGGAAAGCTCGGCGGACAGGCCGACGTGAAGGGCGTGTCGGGCGTCTGGAAGGACCTCACCGACAACGTGAATTTCATGGCCGCGAACCTCACCACCCAGGTGCGCGGGATCGTGAAGGTCGTGACCGCGGTCGCGAACGGCGACCTCACGCAGAAGCTGGTCGGTGTCGAGGCGAAGGGGGAGATCGCCGCGCTCGCCGACACGCTCAACGCGATGACCAAGACCCTCGGCATCTTCGCCGAGCAGGTGACCAACGTCGCGCGCACGGTCGGCGTGGAAGGGAAGCTCGGCGCGCAGGCCGAGGTGCCCGGCGTCGCCGGCACCTGGAAGGACCTCACCGACAACGTGAACCTCCTCGCGAACAACCTGACCGCGCAGGTCCGGAACATCGCCGAGGTCACGACCGCCGTCGCCAACGGCGACTTGTCGAAGAAGATCACCGTCGACGTCCGCGGCGAGGTCGCCGAGCTGAAGAACACCATCAACACGATGGTCGATCAGCTGAACAGCTTCGCCGCAGAAGTGACCCGCGTCGCGCGCGAGGTCGGCACCGAAGGAAAGCTCGGCGGGCAAGCCGTCGTGAAGGGCGTATCGGGAGTCTGGAAGGACCTCACCGACAACGTGAACTCGATGGCGTCGAACCTGACGGGCCAGGTGCGCAACATCGCGGACGTGGCGACGGCCATTGCGCGGGGCGACTTGTCGCGCAAGATCACCGTGGAAGTGA
>JBKJQC010000060.1:0-2882 GCA_046593995.1 Polyangiales bacterium | reverse complement strand
GCCCCGGTAGTCCATGCCGAGCTTGTCGATCTCGTCGAGGACGAACACCGGGTTATTGGTGCCCGCCTTCTTGATGCCCTGGATCACGCGACCAGGCAACGAGCCGACGTACGTGCGGCGGTGACCGCGGATCTCGGCTTCGTCGCGCACGCCACCGAGCGAGATGCGATGGAACTTGCGTCCGAGCGCATCACCGATGGAACGACCAAGTGAAGTCTTGCCGACGCCTGGAGGACCCACGAAGCAAAGGATCGGGCCCTTCATGTCGTTCTTCAGCTTGCGAACGGCGAGGTACTCGACGATGCGCTTCTTGATCTTCTCGAGGCCGTAGTGGTCCTCGTCGAGGCAGCGGCGAACCTCGACGACGTCGAGCTTGTCCTCGCTGCGGAGGTTCCACGGGAGATCGGCGATCCAATCGAGGTAGTTGCGGGTGACGCCGAACTCCGCGCTCTGCTGCGGGATGGTCGCGAGCCGCGAGAGCTGCTTCTTCGCGATCTTGTCGACGTCACTCGGGAGACTGGCCTTCGCGATCCGATCGCGCAGCTCCTCGATCTCGTCCTCTTCGCCCCCCTCGCCGAGCTCTTCGCGGATCGCCTTGAGCTGCTGGCGGAGGATGTATTCGCGCTGCGACTTCCCCATCTCCTCCTGGACCATGGAGGAGATCTCTTTCTTCACCTTGAGCAGCTCGAGCTGGCGGGTCACGAGCTGGAGCACGAACTTCACGCGCGAACGGACGTCGAACGTCTGCAGCACCTGCTGCTTGTCCTCGATGGAGGCGACCTCGTTCGGGAAGTTCGACGCGATCAGGTCCGCGCGCGCGCCCGGCTCGCGCACGATCTCGAGGATCCCCTCGGTCTCGCGCGGGAGGTTGGTCGAGAGCTGGAGCACCTCGCGCGTCGTCTCACGGAGCGTGGTGCCGAGCGCGTCGAGCTCGATGTCGCGATCGAGGCGATCGTGGAGGCGCTGGATGCGTGCGCGCATGAACGGCTCGAGGCCGAGCGGCTCGAGGATGCGCATGCGGGACGCACCTTGCAGCACGACGCTGTAGCTCCCCGCGCTCATGCGGATCACCTTCACGACCTTCGCGATGACGCCGACCTCGTAGAGATCCTTGAACGTCGGCTCCTCGACCTCCGCTTTCCGCTGCGCGGCGATGGCGACGTACGGGCGCTCTCGTCCGAAGAGATCCTCGATCAGGCGAACGCTGCGGGGACGTCCCACGTTGATGGGGACCACCTGGGCCGGGTAGAGGACCGCGTTTCGGAGCGGGAGGACGGGTAGGACCTCGAGATCGCTCGTCCCTTCACCCTTCGGGGGGTTCGCCATGAGAGTGCGATGTTCGCATGCCCGGGTGGGATTGCGCCCCCTTGTGGAATTCGCGCGGCGGAATCCCCGAGGAAGCGCGACCGTTGTCCCCACGGCTCCGCCGACATTGCGCGTCATCACGCGCGTCACACGGTCGGCGCGTCACACGCTCGAAGGGTAGGTGCGTCGGCGCAGACGTCGCCGTCGCACACCTGAGGACGCGAGTCTCCCCGCTGAACGCCAAGGATCGCCGAGAATTCGTGGTCGAACCCTCATCGCCTGCAGACTGCACACCTCGATCGATACCTCTGCGCAGCACGCGCACCTAGGGCGACACAGCTGCACAAAACGCCGGAATCACACGCGAATCAGGTTTCCAATCGCAACGGCATCACCCATGCTTCATCGGTAAGTACGATGCGTCGCGCACCCCTCGCTCCCGTTACGACTGCTGCCGCGCTGGCGATCGCCGCGCTGGCCGTCGCCACGAGCGCGTCTGCCGATCACTCGACCCTCGCGGCGCCGCACATCTTCGTCGGCGAGCAGGCCATCCCCGCGTCGGTGCTCGGCAGCGGCTTCTTCGCGCCCAAGGGAATCTTCGATCTCAGCCGCGTGCAGCAGGATCCGGTCATGCGCGCCCGTCGCGACTACTCGCTGATGGCGGCGCTGCCGACGCTCTCGTTCGCGCGCTCGGAGACCACGCTCCCGAGCATCGAGACGCAGCAGTGGCGCATCAGCGAGAAGATCCTCCTGACGCTGCCGCTCGGGCTCACCGGCCGCAACCTGATCGCCGCGGAGTTCCTCGGCACCGGTCGGCTCGGCCTCGAGCCCACGGGCCTCGCCAAGGGCGGCGCGCTCACGTTCACCGGCGCATTCTGACCGCTCGCCGCTGCAGATCTCGGGCAGTGGCGCGAGAGCGGCGGTAGGCTCCCGTCACGATGGCGCCGACCGAGAGACTCCTCGCCGCGGGCTTCGCGGGGAAGATCGTCGCGAAGCGCTACAAGCTCGATCGCATCCTCGGCGCGGGTGCGGCCGGCGAGGTGTGGCTCGCCGAGCACATCCACATGCGCAAGCGCTTCGCGGTGAAGGTGCTCGACGCGCGCATCGCCACACCGGAGATCGTCGCCCGCTTCGAGCGCGAGGCGGTGATGGCGGCGAACATCGCGCACCCCGGGGTGGTCGCCGGCACCGACTTCGGTCGTGACGAAGACGGCAGCTTCTTCCTCGTCCTCGAGTACGTGGCCGGGAAGAGCCTGCGCGTGCTGATCCAAGAGGGCGTCGTGGCCCCGGCGCGCGCGCTCGAGATCGCGAAGCAGATCCTCTCGGCCGTCGGCGCTGCACACGCGAAGGGCGTCGTGCATCGCGATCTCAAGCCGGAGAACGTCATGCTCGCCGAGAAGGAAGAGACCTCGGCGGACAGCACCGGGCGCACCACCGTCATCGCCAAGGAGCGGATCAAGGTCCTCGACTTCGGCATCGCCAAGCTCGACGTGAACGCGAGCGGCGGCGGCGCGAACCTCACGCGCGCAGGGGCGGTCTACGGCACGCCCACGTACATGGCGCCCGAGCAGGCGCGC
>JBKJQC010001278.1:0-3441 GCA_046593995.1 Polyangiales bacterium | reverse complement strand
CGTCGTCGCCGACGGCGTGGACGAACCGCATGCCGCGCACGCGGCCGACGTGAGGCACGCGAGGAGAGCGAGGAGCCTATCCACGGCACGGCTGCTTCCTCGCCGACGGCGCGAGCTTCATCCTGAGGAGCCACAGCGAGCGAACCGTCACGCCGACCCGAGCCCCATTTCGCGAAGGACGTCGAGATCGATGCCGCCCGCCGCGCAGCAATCGGCGAGCTTGCCGTCGATGACGACAGCGGGCACGCGCTTGATCCCGTACTTCTTGGCGTCGGCAGCGACCGCAGGATCGTTCATGTCGCGCACCGACACGGTGCAGCTCGAGCACGCAACCTGCTTCACCGCGGCGATCGCCTCGTCGCAGCAGGGACAACCAGCACTGAAGATCTGAACGTCAGCCATCACACACCTCCACGTTTCAAGCGGATCTGCACGAGCGGCGCCCACGGGTGCCGACGCGCCCACCAATCACTGCCGAGCGCCACGACGAGGAGCCCCATGCCCACGTACAGGACGATCCCGTCGAGCAAGAACCGTCCAATCATCGTCACGACGGCCGCCGTCGCACCGACGCCGATCGTCCACCATCGATGATGCCGGCGAGCCGATAGGACGAACCCGATCAGCCCGATGGTCAACGTGATGGCGAGCATCCACCGTACGTTGCGCTCGACCAAGAGGAACCCCAGACCGAGGGAAGCGAGGATGCCGCCGGACGCCGCGATGCAGATCGGGCAGAGGCCCTTCGGCATGATGACGGCAAGCACGGTTCCGACGGACGAGAGCCAACGCGATCGGGAGAGGTCCTTGGCCATGAAGACACCCTGCGGTCTGTACGTAGGTACCGAGTCAAGAGGGGCTGCGACTTTTTTCGAGCGCCTCGAGGATCGGGCACTGCACCGCGCCTCCCGTCGAGCACGCACACGCCTCTGCGAGCGACGCGAGCGCAGCGCGCATCGCGTCGAGGTCGCGGATCTTCGCGTCGATGTCCGCGAGCTTCGCAGTTGCGGCTGCACGCGCCGCGGGGGCGCGCTTCGGGCCGGCCGATCGGAGGCGCAGCAGCTCCTTCGCTTCGCGCAACGTGAAGCCGAGCTCCTGAGCGCGCTTCACGAACGTGACGATGCGAACGGCTTCGTCGCTGTACTGTCGATACCCCGAGGCCGCGCGACGCGGCGCGGGAAGGATGCCCTCGCGTTCGTAGTACCGGAGCGTCTGCACGTTCACGCCCGCGGCCTTCGCGACGTCACTGGTTCGGAGCGCCATCGTCCGAAGAGTAGGACCTGTACCAAGGTACATGGTCAAGGCGACGCGGCGCCTCGAGCCCACGGACCAGCCACGACCGCTGAGGGCGAAGGTGGTGCGGGATCGTGCGGGCCGGCCGGGCTGGACCACGTGAGATCGCCAACTCGGCGGTCGGCGACGCACGTGCAGGCGGGGTCGGCCGTCAGAGCTCACGCAGCGGACATTCGCCTCGCCGTGCCGCGGCGGCGGATTCCGGACAGTCCGCGGCGCGAGAGGCCGACGGCGATCTTTCTGCCGGCATGTGGCATATTGTTTCCAGGATGCGCCGGAGAGCACTGTCCCTGGGTCTTCTGACTGTCCTCGTCGAGATGAGCGTCGCCAGCGGTGCGTGCAGCTCCACGGAGGGCGAGGCCCCTGCCCCGCCGCCGTTCGAGATCGCGTCGGGCGCGACCCGGGTGCGCGTCGAGCTGCGACCGTTCCGGCTCGCGATCTTCGACGGCACGCGCGAGGTCATCTCGACGATCGGCGAAGGCGGCACCGGTCCGATCGGGACGCCGGCCGTCTCCCACGACGAGCCGGCAGACATCGCGCGCGGCCTACCGGGGTGGGACGGCTACGAGGAGAACGTCGACCCCTGGACGCGCGGCATCGAGCCCGTCGTGGTCGCGAAGGACGCGTCGTCGGCCAAGCTGCGCTTCGACGTCAGCGGCGGGACGATCGAGCTCGACGTCACGATCACGCCCGACGCGAAGGTGAAGATCGCGCAACGCGCGAAGCAGCGCGACAAGAGCCGCCCGTGGAACAAGTCGACCATCACGTTCACCGGCAAGGACGACACGCACTTCTTCGGCCTCGGCGAGCGCTACGCGACGCTCGATCACAAAGGGTGGTCGCTCTACTCGTACTCGGAGGAAGCCGGCCTCGGCGCGGGCGAGGGGAACGTCCCCGGGCCGAAGAACCCAGCGCCGAACGGCCCGAGCATGACGTACTTCCCGGTGCCGACCCATCTCTCGAACGACGGCTACGGCATGTGGGTCAACACCACCTATCGCGTGGAGCACCACTTCCAGAGCGAGCGGAAGGACGCGCTGCGCGTCGCGGTCAACCACACCGAGCTCGAGATCGTCCTCTACGTGAACCAGGATCCGCTCGCGATCCTCGACGCGTACACCAAGGACACCGGTCGACCGATCGTGCCGCCGCACTGGGTCTTCGGGCCGCGACGTCGCACCGGCAACGGCTCGATGGTCGAGGGCGTCGAGGAGTGGAAGCTGCTCCGCGAGCGCAGGGTGCCGACCACCGGCATCGACGACGCGCTGCACTTCCTCCCCGCGCGGAGCGGGGTCGGCAAAGAGGACGCGCAGAAGACCTTCGCAGAGACCGTCCACGCGAACGGGTTCAAGCTGCAGGGGTATTACAACCCGTACGTCGGCATCAACAAGCCGGTGCCCTCGCTCGATTACGAGTACGGCCGGGACAAGGGCTTCTTCCTGAAGGATCCGATCGGCAAGCCCGGCGTGACGTCGTTCATCTCGGGCCAGCTGCTCGACGTGGCGACGATCGATCTCACGAACCCGGAGGCGGTCCTCTGGTTCCACTCCATGCTGAAGCGCGCGACGTCGCTCGGCTACGACGGGTGGATGCACGACTTCGGCGAGTACGTCGGTCGCGATTGGACGACGCACACCGGACGCCTCGGCACCTCGCTGCACAACGAGTACCCGGTGCTCTCGGCGAAGGCCGGGCACGACTTCTGGCAGAAGGAGCGTCCGGGCGACTATCTCTTCTTCGTGCGCTCCGGCTGGACCGGCACCCAGGCCTACGCGCCTGCGGTATGGGGCGGCGATCCCGAGGCGACCTTCGACGAGACCCAAGGGATGCCCGCCTCGCTGAAGGGCGCGCTCGGCCTCGCGTTCGTCGGCGTGCCGTACTGGGGGAGCGACATCAGCGGCTTCAAGTGCTTCGACCTCGCGCCGCGTGACAAGGAGGTCTACCTGCGCTGGGCGGAGCTCGGCGCCGTCTCGCCGATCATGATGGACCAGAACGCGTGCTACGCGGTCCCCGAGCGCAAGACGAAGTGGACGCTCTGGAGCGACGCCGAGACGACCAAGGTCTACGGCGACATGGCGCGACTGCACACGCGGATGCAGCCCTATTTCCTCACGCTCGCGCGCGAGGCGAACCTGCGCGGCATCCCGC
>JBKJQC010001293.1:0-3856 GCA_046593995.1 Polyangiales bacterium | reverse complement strand
CGGATGCGCATGTCCCGTGAGGCAGACCTTGTCGTCGTGTGCACGTCGACCCATCCCGATGACCGCAAGCTGCTCGTGACGGCGGAGCGATCGATGGTCGAGTCGTTCGCGGGTTCCGCGGACGACAAGCTGGACCGATACCTAAGGGCCGCCGAGCACTTTGGCGTCGACTTCGCAGCGATCGTCGACGGTGATGATCTCTTCTGCGACCCCGTGTATACCGATCAGATCATTAGCGAGCACAAGACATCCGGTGGCGACTACGTCATTGTCGATGGACTGCCGCTCGGCGCGACGGCGTTCGGTGTGTCCGTTGCGGCACTGCGCATCGTCTGCGAGCGCAAGGCCGAGTCCGACACGGAGGTTTGGGGTGCGTACTTCACGCGGCATCCCGGCTTCGACGTTCGGCTGCTCGCGCCGGATCCGAGGGACCGCAGGCCGGATCTGCGGATGACCCTCGATTACCCGGAGGACTACGCCTTCTTCACCACGGTGTACGACGCGCTTGCTCCGATCGAGCCCGTGCCGAGCCTGCGCCGGATCATCGGGTACCTCGAGGCCCATCCCGAGGTCGCCGCGATCAATCAGGGAGCTCAGGTGCGGTACGAGGCACACCTGCGTGAAGCAGCGCCGGCCCGGATGCGAGAGGCGACATGACCGTTCGGTCGGCGCTCGTCATCGGCCTCGGATCCATGGGCAAGCGGCGCATCCGGAATCTCCAGCGGCTGGGACTGACGACGATCGTCGGCTTCGATCCGCGCGAGGACCGTCGGACCGAAGCGTCGTCGCAGTACGGCGTCAAGACCGTCGCGACGATCGAGGACGGATTCGCCGCCACGCCCGACGCGGTCGTGATCTCGACACCGCCGGACCTCCACGTCAGGTACGCGCGTCAGGCCGTCGCGAACGACCTGCCATTCTTCATGGAGGCCAGCGTCGTCGACGACGACATGGAACGGCTGCGCGAGGAGGCGGAACGCGCCGGCGTCGTCGCGGCGCCGTCGTGCACGTTGCGATTCCAGCCATCGATAAAGAAGATGAAGGAGCTGATCGATGGCGGCCGTATCGGCGATGCCTTGACGTACACGTATCACTCGGGGCAGTACCTGCCCGACTGGCATCCGTGGGAGGACTATCGGAAGTTCTACGCGGGGCAACGGCGCACCGGCGCGTGCCGCGAGATCGTGCCGTTCGAGCTGGTCTGGCTCACATGGCTCCTCGGCCCGGTGGATCGCATCACCGCCATGAAGGCGAAGGTGAGCACGCTCGACGTCGGTATCGTCGACGCGTACCAAGTCCTCGTCCGACACCGCGTACGTACGCTTGGCCCCCTCCTGGTCGAGGTCCTGGCCCGCGAGGCGATCCGCCGCTGCACGATCGTCGGCTCGGATGGAACGATCGTCTGGGACTGGTCCGGAAAGCGCGTGCTCCTCTATGACGCGAAGACCAAGGCGACGACCGAGTTCGTCGAGGATCACGGGACCGTCCATCCCGGATACGTGCATGCGGAAGAGCCTTACGTCGACGAGATACGGGCCTACCTGGACGCGTGCGACGGCCGCGCGCCCTGGCCGTACACGTTGCAGGACGACATCGGCATCCTCGGACTGCTGCGAAGCGCCGAACAGAGCTCCGATGACGGGCGTACCGTCGAACCCTAGCGAAGGAGCGCATCATGACGGGCATGAAGACCAAGCGGCGGCTTGAGCGCAGCGAGGCCCTGCGCGAGCGTGCCCACCGCCTGATCCCGGCCGGCGCCCACACCTACAGCAAGGGCGACGACCAATTCCCGGCGAACGCCCCCGGATTCCTCGTGCGTGGACTCGGGGCTCGGGTCTGGGACCCCGACGGGAACGAGTACGTCGATTGGGGCATGGGTTTGCGAGCCGTGATCCTGGGACACGCATACCCGCGCGTCGTCGCGGCTGCGCGGGAACAGCTCGAGCTGGGCTCGAACTTCGTCCGCCCGTCGCCGCTCGAGGCGGATCTCGCCGAGCGGCTGGTGGAGTTGATCCCGAGCGCCGAGATGGTGAAGCTGGCGAAGAACGGCTCCGACGTCACCACCGCGGCGGTCAAGCTTGCGCGCGCGGCCACCGGTCGCGACACGGTCGCGGTGTGTGCCGACCAACCGTTCTTCAGCGTCGACGACTGGTTCATCGGCAGTACCGTCGTCGGTTCCGGCGTGCCGCAGGCGGTGAAGGACCTCACGGTCAGCTTCCGCTACAACGACCTCGGCAGCGTCAAGCAGATGTTTGCCTCGAGTCCAGGTCAGATCGCCGCCGTCATCCTCGAGCCGATCGCGTTCGAGCGGCCGATCGACGGCTTCTTGGAGGGCCTGCGACACATCTGCAGCCGTGAGGGCGCCATCCTGATCTTCGATGAGATGATCAGCGGCTTCCGGTTCGGACTGCGCGGCGCGCAACATCTCTTCGGTGTCACGCCCGACCTGTCGACCTTCGGGAAGGGGCTCGGCAACGGCTTTGCGGTCGCCGCGCTCGTCGGCCGGCGCGACATCATGGAGCTCGGCGGTCTCCATCACGCCAAGGAGCGGGTCTTCCTCCTTTCGACGACGCATGGTGGAGAGACGCACGCGATCGCCGCCGCGCTCACGACCCTCGCGGAGCTCGAGGAGCGGGATGTCGCGGCGGCGCTCGCCCGAACGGGCGCGTCGCTCATGGACGGCCTGCGTTCGATCGCACGCGACGCCGGGATCGCGGACAACGTGCGGCTCTATGGCGAGCCCTGCAGTCCGGCGCTCGCGATCTTGGATCGCGAGGGCGCGCCGTCGGCCGAGCTGCGGACCCTCTTCATGCAGGAGATGGCCGAGGAGGGCGTGCTGATCCCCTACATCGCACCGAGCTTCTCGCACGGGCCGGAAGAGCTCGGACGAACGCTTGCGGCGGCGCGACGCGCCTTGGCGGTCGTCGCCGAGGCCGTCGATTGCGGCGTGAACGGGCTGCTCGTCGGTCCGGCGGTGAAGCCCGTCTTCCGCCGCTACAACTAGCTTGGCTGCCGCGGTCACCGTCGGCGGCCGCGCGATCGGGTCTGGCGCTCCGGTATTCGTCATCGCCGAGGCTGGCGTGAATCACGATGGGGATGCGGAGCGTGCACACCGGCTGATCGACGTCGCCGCCGATGTCGGTGCGGATGCGGTGAAGTTCCAAACATTCGAAGCCGACGCGCTGGCCGCCGTTGATGCGCCGCGCGCTGCATACCAGGAGGGTCGCCTTGGCGACGACGCGAGCCAGCGCAGCATGCTCAAACGCCTCGAGCTCCCGCGCGAGCTTTGGCCCCGGTTGCGCGATCACGCGCGTGACCGCGGGATCATCTTCCTCTCAACCCCGTTCGATGAGGGCTCGCTCCAGCTGCTGATCAACTTGGGCGTCCCGGCGATCAAGATCGGGTCTGGTGACGTCACCAACCTCCGGCTCCTTCGCCGCGCCGCCGCTGCGGGCGTGCCCGTCCTCTGCTCGACCGGCATGGCGACGCTCGGCGAGGTGGCGAATGCGGTTGCGGCGGTCCGCGACGCGAAGGGATCGATCGTTCTCCTGCATTGCGTGTCGAGCTATCCGGCACCGGAGTCGGCGGCGAACCTTCGCGCCATCCCGACCCTGGCGCGTGTCTTCGATGTGCCGGTCGGGTACTCAGACCACACCACCGGCCGGCGAGCTGCGCTCGCAGCGGTCGCGCTTGGCGCGGTGATGATCGAGAAGCACTTCACGACCGACCGGTCGCTTCCGGGCCCTGATCACCGCACATCGCTCGAGCCCGACGACCTCAAGGGACTGGTCGAGGACATCCGCGCGGTCGAGAGCGCGTTGGGCGATGGCCGGAAGACGCCGCGCCGTGAGGAGCT
>JBKJQC010000870.1:0-6403 GCA_046593995.1 Polyangiales bacterium | reverse complement strand
GACGCGGCGAAGCTGTTCGACATCAGGTCGGTGACCTTGTTCGCGAGCGGCGTGCCCTTCATGCTGCCGGCGACCGAGACGACCTTGCGAACCTTCGGCGCGACCCTCGCGACCGAGGCCCGCGCGGAGGTGTGGGTGAGGGCGTAGCGCACCGGGTTGATCCCGTTCGAGTGCGCGACGACCGTGAGGTCGGTGCACGTCGGGTTGGCAGTCGTGAACGCGTCGATCTGGTCGAAGATCGAGCCCCACGAGTTGACGTCGGTCGCGTTGTACGTGGCGCCCTGATATCCCACCACGACGTACCGACGGCCGTTCGCCATCGAGTTGATGCCGTCCTGCGTCCAGTAATCGCTGGTCGCGGTCTGCACCGTCTGGTTGCCAGTGCCATGGATGAAGGCCACGCACAGCTCGGCCGACGCGTTCTTCGTCGCGAGGAGCGCACCCATCGCCACTGCCACGGTCAGGATGCTTTTGACGCCGATGCTCATGGGGCCTCCGCCTGGTTACGGCAGAGAGCGTCGGCAAGGCTCGGACCTGAGCCGTGCCGTGCGGAGACCCGGGCAGACTCAACGATGGGAGTCGAAGCGTTATCTTTCTGAACGTTCAGTTATCGAACCGCTGTTCGGTTTCTGAACTAGCTTTGCTCCATGATCCGATGCTGCTCCGTGTCGAGCCCGAGCTCTTGGTCGACCGCCGCCATGGTCAGCGAGGCCAGGCATGACCGTCCTTCGTCCTCACGACTCGCTCGCCCTCTCGGGCAGTGGAGTCGCAAGCGAGGTCTTCGCTGTGACGACGCACACCGCGTCGGTCGCGGCGCTCTCCGACGCGCGTCGGTCGAGCAGTGAGGGCTGTGCCACTCGCGAGTCGTTCCAGTAGTGGTAGGGCGCGAGGTGCACGTCGCAGTCTGCGTCCTTCACCAGGAACAGCGTGGTGGTGCGCGAGGCAGACTTCGAGACCCCGTCTTGATCCGGTGAAGCGACGACGAGCTGGAGACCGAGATCGGTGGCGAACCGCAGGAGCTGATCTCGGCGGCCTGCGTCGATCCCGTAGAACGCCTCGTCGAAGAGCAGCGTGCGTGCGCGCGCATCGGCGTTGTCGAACATCAGGCGCGCGAGCGCGAGGACCAGCAGGTAGTTCGGGACGCCCTGCTCCCCGCCCGATCCGAGCGCGCGCAGATCACGCGTGAGCTCCTTGTCGTCGGGACCGGTGGTCCGCATGGTCAGCCGGTAGTCGAACCAACGTCGATAGTCCAAGAGCTCGGGCACATCCTGCGGATCGTCGAGGCGCTTGATCTCGTCGATCCGCTCGTCGACGAACTGTCTGAACCGCTTGCGGCTCTCTTCGTCGAGGAGACTCACCTTGCGCACGACGTCGACCAGCTCGCGTCGGTCCTCTCTCGGGACGACCCTGAACTGGTAGCGCGTCAGCCCGAAGCGAAGCTCGGCGAGCAGCTTGTTCATCGCGTTCACCGTGCGATGGAGGCGCTCGACCTGCTCCTGTAGCTCCCGCGCCAACGCGCCCATCACCAGGCGATCCATGAGCGCGCGGGTTCTCTCGTTCACGACCTCCCGCTGCTCGGCGATGGTCCGCGCGATCTCGGCGCGCACGGTGCCGAGCGGTTCGCCACGACGACCCTCGATCCGCGCGGCGCTCTCGCTCCACGAGAAACCGAACTTGGGAGCCCAGCCGATGTTGCGCACGCCGCGCGAGCCGTCTCCCGCGATCTCGGCGCACGCGGCGAACTCTCTGCGCTCGTCTTCGCGCAGGCGCTCCTCGATGTGCTCGAGGCTCTTGAACTGGTCGCCGCGTTGGGTCACGCGGATGTAGTGCGCGAGCGCCTGATCACCGTCCGCGACCTCGGTGACGAGCTTCTCGCGGACGACGTGGGCGCGGGCTTCCTGCTCCACCTCGAGCTCGGCGATCGCGAGCTCGATCGCCGACGACTCGGACTCCAGTCCCTTGATCGCGCTCTCGGCGGCGAGGTGCGCGGCGACCGCGCGCCGCTCTTCGTCTCGCGCGCGGATCTCGGCGTCCCGCAGCTCGGCGATCTTGCGTTCGAGCTCGCTGAGGCCGACCTCGCGTGCGCGCGTACCGAGCGCCTCGACCAGACGTCGACTCTCGGCAGCGCGCGCAGCAGCTTCTTCGGCTCGCCCTTCCGCCTCGCCGACATCGCGCGCCGCAAGTGCGTGCGCGTTGCGCGCGGCGCGTGCGTCGGCGAACGCCTCGACGATCGTGGCTGAACGCAAGGCGTGGAGCGCGTCCACTCGTCGCGCGGCCTCGTCGCGCGCGCGCTTCGCCGCTGCCAACGCTCGTAGCGCAGCCGCGCGCTCGTCCTCGCTACGCGCAAGCGCGTCACGAACCGCGCTCCTCCGCTGCTCGTGCGCGCGCTTCCGTGCCGCCTCGCCGAGGAGGCGCGGCGAAGATCCCGACGTGCGCGCGGCGATGCCGCGATGCTCGACGTCACCCAGCGCGTCGGGCGCACCGATCTCGCCGAGGGAGACCGGCTGCGCGAGCTGCGTGGCCACCGAGGCGAGGCCGACATCGAGCGTGCGCGTGGCGAAGAGTTCGGTGATCCACGCTGGGGCATGCGCTCCGGGCGCCGTCCGCACCACGACCGCGGCACCCTCGTACGGCAGCACGACTGCCCGTGCCCGATGGAGATCCTCGGGGTCGACGACGAAGGCCGCGAGCGACGCGTCGCCGAGGAGGTGCTCGAGGGCTACCAGATCGGTGCTCTTGGCCGATGGCTTCGGATCGAGCAGCTCGTAGAGTGGCCGCGCTTCGATCGCCGCGGCGACGAGCGCGTCGCGCGCCGCGGTGAACCCCGGAACCCGCGGCAACTCCTCGCGCTGGGCGTCGAGCCGTGAGAGCTCGGCCTGCCGCGCCTCGCTGCGCGCGATGCATCCATCGACGTCTCGCTCGCGCGCGCGCAGCTCGGTCTCTGCATCGGTGAGCACCGCCTCGACCTCCCGCAGGGCGCCGTCGTCCAACGCGCCGAGATCGCCGTCGTCGCAGCGCTCGGCGCGCGACCGTTCGCGCGCGATGAGCGATACGGTCGCGACGAGCGTGGCGTTCGAACGCACATCGACGCGCTCGATGGCGGATGACCAACGCGAAGACAGCGCATGGATCGCGCGGTCGAGCGCCTCGCGGGCCGTGCCGCTCGGCCGCGTGCGACGTCGCGGTCGTGCACCCGGCGCGAAGACTCGGCATCGTCGCGATCGAGCTGCGCCTCGGCCGAGCGCAGCCGCGGCGCGAGTCCCCCCTCGTCCTTCGCCTGCGCCGAGAGCAGCGCCTCGGTCGCCAGACGCGCCGCCGCTGCGAACGACTCCCACCGATCTCGTGCGCGTCGCTGCTCTTCGCGGGACGTCAGCAGGCGCGCCGAGACGGTGTCGCGCGACGCACGTGCCTCTTCGAGCCGGCGGAAGGTGAGCAGCCAGCGGTAGCGGGCGATCGACTCGCGCATCGACCGGATCGAATCGACGAGATCGACGAGGCCAGAGACGTACCGTTCTTGCTCTTCGACCTGTGCGAGTGTGTCCTCGAGCTCCCCGAGCGATCGCGCGCTCGACAAGATCTCCATGAAGGTCTCGCGATTCGGGGCGGGGAGCAGCCGCACGAAGAGGCCCTCGAAGTCGCGGGCTCGCGTGACGATTTCCCGGTACGACTTCGCCATCGACCAGAAGCGGCACACCTCGTCGTAGCGGGCAGCTCCCCCGAAGAGCCGCTCGCCGATCGCGCGACGGAGCTCCGACATCTTCGCGTAGAAGTCCTGCTTCTCGACGCGCGCCCGCAGCTCTTCGCGCGAGAGAGGTCGGTCGCCGCTCGGCGTGCTCTCGGCGAGCGGGAGATCTTCGAGGCGACCTCGGATGAGCACCCCCCAGCGCGTGACCTCCGATTCGAGCGTCGTCGCTTCGATGCCGATCGCGACGACGAGCGACGCTTGTTGCTCGGGATCGACCAGCTCGACGGCGGCGTACGCAATGCCGCCCCGCTCGTTCATCACGCCGCGCTCGGCGTCGAACCGGAGCGCGAGCCCCTGGAGGGTGCGACCGGTCTCGTTGCGCCCGCCGACGCGCGCCGCGGCATTCAGCTCGATGCCGAGGGTGCCGGTGAGCACGAGGTGGATGGCATCGAGCACGGTGGTCTTGCCCGAACCGTTGTCGCCGAGCAGGAACAGGTGCCCACCGTCACGGATCTCGATCGTCTCGTTCACGAAGTTGTGGAAGCCGACCAGCCGCACGCGATGGATCGCGAAGCGCTGCACCGGTCTCCCGCGCCGGGGCTCGCTCACGACGGTTTCTCCTCGGTCTCGGTCTCGGGCTCGGTCTCGGGCTCCGGCGGCGCCGCGGCCGGGCCGACGACGAGGGCGTCGCGCACCACCGAGGCGCCGAGCGCGCGCACGTCATAGTGGTGGAGGGCAGGGAGGCACTCGTAGAGGAAGCGATCACGATCGAGACCGATGCGCTCCTCGCGATCGGGGGCGATTTCGCGGAGGAAGCGGTAGCGCAGCAGCGTCGGCACGAGATCGCGCAGAAGGCGACGGACGCCATCGTCGTCCGGCGCGGCCGATCTGAGAAGCTGCTGCGATCGATCGCGGGCGAAGGCGAACAGCTCGCCGAACTCGAAGCGAAGGGGGACGTCGTCGTCGATGTCGACGTTCCGTTCTTCGAGCAAGCGCTCGTAGAACTCGAGGACGAGCAGGAAGGCCATGCACTCGTCGCGCCTCGTCAGCTCGAACACATCGTGCTGACTCGGCTTGAGGGCGCGGTTGAACCAAGTCGTCTTGTAGAGACGAGCGCAACGCGCGTCGATGACGAGTCGCATGTCGAACAGCTCGTCGAAGAACTGCGTGAACTCGGCGCGATTGCGGCGGAGGAACGCGAACAGATCGGGGTCGTCCTCGCGATAGAAGAAGGGCGCCTCGAACAGCACGTTGAGCATCGCCTGCACTCGTTTACGTTGCAGCTTCTCGAACCAGCTCACGGCCCTGTCCTCCGCACGACGCAATCGGGGGCAACGAGCGAGCCGTCGGCGCCTCCGATCAGCACTTCGCCCTCGGTGTCGTCGACCGTTACGGAGAGTCGCGCTAGATCGCGCGCGCGATCGAGGTGACGCGCCCGCGCGACGTCGAGCCAGCGCCGAGCGGCGTCGGGCCCCGAGGGCGCGACCGACGAGAGGCGGGCCTCGCGCTCGCCGCGCAGCACGTGGTCGTCGATCCAGCGCGCGAGGTCGCTCAGCCTCCGCGCACGGAGCTCGCGCACGACGTCGGGCGGGTTCTGCTTCGTGCGCAGCGGTGGCCGTCTCTCTCGATCGACAGTCGGCGTCGAATGCTTCCGCGGCAGTGGGGGCGCGAACCGGTTCGAGCTCGGGCCGCCGCGCGAGCCGAAACGCGCGTGCGCCGAAGCGACCACTGCATTGGCGAAATCGGAGAGGTTCGAGGACGGGGGCAATGCGCGGAGCTCGTCGAGGCGCCCGACGATGTCTGCCCGGCGCGCGCTTCGCCGCTCTAGCTCGCGCAAATGCCGGTGCATCTTGCGCAGAACGGCGCGCGCCGACTCGTCGATGCGGGTGCAGAGCTCACCGAGACGCCCACCGTCGGCAAAGAAGGGACGTTGCGCCTCGAGCACGTCGCGCGGTTCGCGCAGCGCAGAGCCGGCGCGAAAGGCGGTCGGCGTCTCGGCTCGCTCGCTCACGAGCAGGGCATGTTGCTCCTCGAGCGCGCGGAGGAAGCGCGGCTGCGCGAGATCGTCGAAGCGCGCGACGATCTCGACGCGCAACGTCTCGATCCCCGATAGGTACACCGCCACGTATCGATCGAGCCAAGCGAGGATGCGGTGGAGCTCGGTGAGCTCGTACGGCCGTGCCGAGAAGGTGAGCATGGTCGCGCGAAATCCGAGGAGCTCCTCGGTGATCGCGTGGACGCGGTCGTCGATGCGCATGAGCAGATACATCGCGCGACGCGGCGCGTCCTCGCCGTGCTCGCCCTTGTGCCACTGGGAGACGATGCGAACGAGCTCGCGCAGATGTCCGACGACATCAGAGAGCAGATCGCGCCCATCGTCGGTCCGACCTTCGAGTCGTGCTTCGAGCCGCGCCTCGAGCCAATCCAACAAGGCGACCGAGTCGTCGGTGAGCCGGTAGCGAAAGCGTTCGCGCCGTTGGTCCTTGTAGCCGCGGATCTTGAGCGGCTCGGCGCGGCGCTCGATGCATCCCCAAGCGACCAGCTGATCGAAGTCGCGTGCAAGGGATTGATCGTCACGTCCCTTCTCCACGAGCGAGAGCGGGCGCGAGAGTGAGCGCTCGAGATCTTCGTGCAGTGGCTCGAGCTCGTGCGCGCGTCGGAAGAGGAGCATGCCGTAGAGGATCGTCACGTACGACGCGGCGCGATCGGCGACGAGCG
>JBKJQC010000788.1:0-2761 GCA_046593995.1 Polyangiales bacterium | reverse complement strand
CCGCACCCGCGCGCGCTGGCACCCGAAAGGTCTCGGCGACGGACGCGCGGTGATCGGCTACCGCGCGCTCGGCAGCAACAGCATCGTCGACCTCGCCCCCGGCGCCGATGCGTGCGTCATCCTCGATCCGCGGCTCGCGGAGGCGCTCGGCCACGTCCGGGCGATCCTCGCCGGCGCGCGCGGCGACGGCGAGATCCACGCAGCGCTCGGACGATCGGGCAGGCCCGTTCTCGGCATCGTGTGGTCGCGGGATCTGCCGATGAGCGTCTACGCGGAAGCCGAGCGACGCACGAACCCGCTCGACGCCCCGCTCGCCGGCGTGGAGGTGCAGATCCACGGGGCCAACACGCCCGCGCGCATCGGCGATCCGCGCCCGTCGACGATCGCGAACGACGGGCTCCCGCTGATCGCCCCGCCGCGCGGGTTCACGCAGGCGAGCGAGATCGGCGATCGCATCCTCGGCGCCGTGGTGCTCGGGCGCGCGGAGGCGCAGGGAAAGAACGTCGTCGAGCTCTTCTCCGGGAGCGGCAACTTCACCGTGGCGCTCGCGCGCGAGGCCGCGCAGCTGACGGCCGTCGAGATCTCGCCGGAGGCGTGCGAGGCGACGCGCGAGAACCTGCGCGCCCGTGCGCTCTCGACGCTCCCGACGCTCCCCTCGGATGAGGAGCGGAAGGTGAAGATCGTCGCGGCCGACGCCGACGCGTGGCCGATCCCCGCCGGCGTCGACCTCGTCGTGCTCGATCCCCCCCGCACGGGCGCGCGCGGAGCGTCCGCTGCGATCGCGAAGCGGAAGCCCCGTCGCGTGGTCTACGTCTCGTGCGATCCGCCGACGCTCGCCCGCGATCTCGAGACGCTGGTCCCGTACTACGACGTGCGCTCCATCGACGCGATCGATCTCTTCCCCGAGACGAGCCACGTCGAGCTCGTGGTCACGCTGGAGAAGAAGAAGAGTTGATCGCGGCGATCATCTTCGATCTCGACGGCGTGCTGGTCGACAGCGAGACGCTCTCCTGCCAGGCGACGGCGGATCTCCTGAGCGAGCGCGGCATCCCAATCGACGAGCCCGAGGTGCGCCGCCTCTTCCTCGGCCGCCCCATCGAAGCGGTGTTCGAGCATGTACTCTCGACGAGGGGCAGGCCACTCGATGAAGACTTCGCTGCGAAGAAGCACGCGCTCTACATGCAGCGAGCACGCGGCAGGCTGCGCGCGTTCCCCGGCGCGCGCGAGGTCATCGAGCGACTCCGTGGGAGACTGCCGATCGCGATCGCGTCGTCCGGCTCGCCGCAGAAGATCGCGTTCTCGCTCGAGGAGACGGGGCTCGCGCCGCTCCTCGAGGTGATCTGCAGCACCGCGGAGGTGAAGCATGGGAAGCCTGCGCCGGATTTGTTCCTCCTCGCCGCGGCGAAGCTCGGCGTCGAAGCGCGCGCCTGCATGGTGGTCGAGGACTCGCCTTCGGGTCTCGAAGCGGCGTGCGCGGCCGGCATGCACGCGGTCGGGATTACGACGTCGCTCGACGGCGACGCGCTGCGGCGCGCCGGTGCGCGCGAGGTGATCGACTCGATCGACGAGCTCGTCGGGCTCCGGTCGATAGCGGTGCGATTGTGAAAACGCGCGTCACGCTGCAGTTCCTCGAAGAGGCGCGCCGCTACGATCTCCGCTTCACGTGCGACGAGTGTGCGCATTTCGTCGAGACGCCCAAACCGTGCTGTGCGCACGGTTGGCCAGCGGGCGAGCGCACACGCGCGCTCGACCCGGGCGACGAGATCGTCTTCTGCAAGGAGTTCGAGGGTGACCGCTGATCGCCCTTTCGCCTCCGGTGGTAACCTGGCGCATGCGATGCGCGCTCGTGGTCGTGATATCCGTCGCAACGGCATGCGGCAGTGAAACCTCGTCGCGGACTCACGCGGATCCCGAACGCGATGCCGCGGTGGACGCCGAGGAGCCGTGGAACGGGACGCCCACGCCATGCGAAGGCGTCGCGTCGAGCGCGTGCCGCATGGAGAGCCTCGAGGTCGCGGGAGTGCGGCGACCCTACCTCGTCACCGGTGCACTGGACGCAGCGTGCACCACGCGCCACCCGCTCGTGATCGGGTGGCACGGCAGCGGCTCCAACGGCGAATACCTACGCCGCCGGTTCGCGCTGCAGGCCATCGGCGGCGAGGCGGTGATCATGGTGTACCCGGACGGGTTGCCGCGGCCGGAGCTGGGCGGGCGCACGGGCTGGGATCGCAGTCCCATGGGTGGCGACATCGCCCTGTTCGATGCGTTGCCCGCGCACGTCGCGGACGCACACTGCGTCGACGCGACGCGCGTCTTCAGCGTGGGGTCCAGCCGGGGCGGCCGGTTCACGGACGTTCTCGGTTGCCATCGCGGTCGCGCGCACCGCGCGCTTGCATCGATCTCGGCAGGCACCGCGAACTTGACGGAGTGCCCGGAGCGCGCGCCGATGTGGATCTCGCACGGGCGCTTCGACAAGGAGGTCCTCTTCATCGAAGGGGAGGACTGGCTGCGTCGGTGGGCCGGATACAACCGCTGCGCAACGGGTGCAGCCTCGGCGATGTTCCCGGACGACGCATGCACGGAACTCGCGGGATGTGAGGTCGCGGTCGTGTGGTGTCCTTCTACGACGGCGATCGAGAATGGGCACGGCGTGCCCCCCTTCGCGGTCGCGGAGGTCGATCGCTTCTTCGCGCGGTTCCGTTGAATCATCGGGCTCGAAGGAGCCCCTGCCGATCACTCTTCAGCGTCCGTCGAAGCGCGG
>JBKJQC010000737.1:0-11107 GCA_046593995.1 Polyangiales bacterium | reverse complement strand
GGCATCGGCCCGGCCTTCACGTTCGCTCTCGCGTGCGAGCTCCTCGCGGTCGCCGCGACCTGCGTCCCCCTCGCGACGCTCGGCGGCACGATCACCTGGCAGCTCACGCACGACGTCGGTTCGGTGCTCACCGTGCTGGCGCTCATCGCGCGCATCGGCCTCGTCTTCGTTCCGCTGATGATGATCATCCACGTGGTCCACCAGCTCGTGGTCGCGCGCGAAGGCGGCCGCGCCGGCGAGCCGATCGCGCGCGCCGCGTCCGTGCGCGCGGGGCTCTATGCGTGCGGATGGGATCTCGCGACGGGCCCGGCCGGAGTCCTCGCGCCGCTCTTCACGCTCGACTTCGAAGGCGCGCGACAGCGCATGAGCGGCAACAGCAATCTGTTCCGCGACGCGACGGCGGTGTGGCTCCGCGACGTGCACGGCGTCGAAGGCGAAGCGAACGACAAGGCACGGCGCGCGACGGTCCCGTGGATGGTCGGCCTCCTGCTCGTCGCGTGCATCGGCGTCGGTTGGGCCGTCGTCGGCACGCTGTTCTAATCAGACGATCAGTGACGTTTGACGGCCGCTTCGGCGCCCGACGCGTTCGGATCAGGCTCTTCGTACACGACGAGCTGCTCGAGCACGTGCAGGCGCTCGCGTCCGAGCGGCACCCCACGCTCCGCGAAGAACAGCGTGTTCTCGGCGAGGTGAAACCGTCGCTGCGCGAGGAAGATCAGCGGCGTCGCGTGTCGGTCGTAGCCGAGCTGCACGATCGACCCCGTCGGCCACTCGGCCTCCTCGAACTGCAGCTTCTCGCGGAGCACGTAGTACCCCTCCGGTTTCAGCGGCTTCAACGACTCGAGCCACGAGAGCTCGGCGATGCGGTGCGGAGCCTTCTCCCACGACCACCGATTGAAGCTCGAGATCGCGGGCAGGTGCACGACCGGGCCGCCGATGTCCGAGTGGTCGTGGAAGTTCACGAGGATGTCGGCCCGGACCTCGTCCGCGCCGGGAAGAGCACGCGTCGTCGCGTAGAGCCCACACTTCGGAATCGGCGTCGTCGAGACAGCGACCATCGCCCCGTCCGATGTTGCTGGCCGGCTCCCGCTCGCACCGGACGAGAGCGCACGGGATGCGGATTGTTGCGTAGCGCTCGGTTGCCGTCGTCGTCACCACCTTCATCGCCATGAGCGCGGTCGCGCGTCAGCCCTGACTCACGGTGCTCCCATCCAGTCCGGCTCGAGGAGCCCTCGCGCGACCGCGGTCGCTGCCTTTGCCATCAGCACGCCGTCGACCGCGCGGTGATCGACGATCATCGTGATCGGTAGCACCGTGCGCGCATCGATGGTCGCGCCGTCGACGATCGCGGCATCTTCCGTGGGGGCGACCGCGAAGGCCGACGCGAGGTGTCCGAAGGTGTTCGGCAGCGAGAACGACGCTGCGCGAAAGCGCATCCCCTTCGGCGTGGCCAAGACGGCGCCGAGGTTCGTCACGACGCTGCTCACGCCGAACTGACTCTCGAGGACTCGCCACGTCGTGGGCCGCTTCGTGAGCCAGCCCACCCCTTCGAAGGCCCGGCGGACCACGGCGTCGGGCACGTGACGAAGGGCTTTGCGCAGGAGCCCGGTACCCTTCGTGAAGCCGCCGCCGCCGCGCTCGTCGACGACGTTTCGCCGTGTCTCTTCGGCGAGCTCGGACAGCGTGCGTCGATCGACGTCGCGGACGATCGTCATCCCGGTCTCGTCGCGCCCGTTCGCGCCGCTCGCGCCGTCTCGTGCGCCGAGGTGCACCGGCATCGCGATGTCGACGCGATCGAGCGCGTAGATCGTGCGCTCGATGATGCGCACGTTCATCGCGGGGAGCTCGCGGAGACAGCGCGCCACCGACTTGGTCACGGCGTGGTTCACACCGACGCGAACGCCGTGCACGCGCGTGTACGCGTCGAGGAAGCCGCGCAGCCGCGCGATCTCGACGTCGAAATTGATGCACACGTACGGATCGTTCGCGGGCTCGTCGAAGAGCGAGAACATCATCCGACGCGTCGAAGAGAGCGGGACCTTGCGCATCGGCTGCGACCGTAGCCCGCGCCGCGGCATGTCGTCGTCCTCAGCCGCCGAGGTCGCGCAAGAAGGCTTCGACGTCGCTGCGGATCTCGACCAGGGCGTCGCGCGCCTTGTTGCCGGCGAGCACGGTGGGATCGTTCTCTTCGCGCGGCTCCACGCCCTTCGCGCGCAGCGCCTTCTTCGCGCCGGCGATGGTGAAGCCCTCTTCGTAGAGGAGGCCGCGGATGCGGCGGAGGTGCTCGACGTCGCGGCGGGAGTAGACGCGTTGGCCGCGCTGCGACTTCGTCGGGCGGATGGAGCGGAACTCGTGCTCCCAGTAGCGGAGTACGTGCGGCTCGACGCCGACGAGGTGCGCGACCTCGCCGATGCGGAAATAGATCTTCTCGGGGATGGCCGGGAGCTCGGCGTTCGCGCGTTGCTCCCGGTCGCGGGCCGGCTCGCGGGACTTGCTCGTGTGGGCATCGCGGCCGGTCTCGCGAGAGCCCGACGAACCGTCGCGCGAGCGTCCGTCTCCGTCGCGGCCGTTGCCGCCTCCGCCCAGGAACCGAACCGTCGCCATCAACGCTCCTCGCCGTTCGACTTCCCGTTGCGTCTCGGCTGGTGCTGCTGGTGCTGCAGCGTCTGCTCGATGACGTGCGCGCGCTCCGCCGGATCGTCCGGATTCAGGATCGACTTGAGGATCTGGCTCGCCTTGAAGGTCAGCACGCGTCGCTCGGTGATGGTGAGCGGATCACCGGTCTGCGGATTGCGGCCTCGGCGCTGCCGCTTGTCGCGGAGGACGAAGTTCCCGAAGCCGCTGATCTTGATCTTCTCACCGCGGCCGAGGGTCTCTTTCACCATCTCGAAGACCAGCTCGACGATGTCGGCGGCCTCCTTCTTGGAGAACCCTCCGACCTTGCCGTAGACGGCCGCGACGATCTCGGACTTCGTCATCGACTGATTCCCCTCGCCCGCGAGCAGCGCGTGCGGCGCGTTTCGCGGGCCCCGCAGCGTGCAGAATCAGTGGCCGAGGATAAACCGCATCCGGAGGAGCACAAGCGAATCCGCCCGCTGGAGGCGCGGCTCGGCGGCCGGAGCGAGCTGGTTCGACCGCGTTCGACCGCGTCCGACCGCGTCCCGCACGTGGGAGCCGCGGATGCCAGTGGCGGGAGCAGGGCCCGTGTGTTACCCGCACGCTCCCCCATTCGGGGCCTACTTCCGGATCGGAGCGTCGAGAAACAATGGGCCTCGCCTGTGGCATCGTGGGTCTGCCGAACGTCGGCAAGAGCACCCTCTTCAACGCGCTGTCGTCGGCCAAGGCCGAAGCGGCGAACTACCCGTTCTGCACCATCGAACCGAACGTGGGCGTCGTGCTCGTGCCCGACACGCGGCTCGAAGCGCTCGCGAAGATCGTGAAGCCGGAGCGCATCCTCCCGGCGACGATCAACTTCGTCGACATCGCCGGGCTCGTGCGCGGCGCGTCGAAGGGCGAAGGGCTCGGCAACCAGTTCCTCGCGCACATCCGCGAGGTCGACGCCGTGATGCAGGTCGTCCGCTGCTTCGACGACCCGAACGTGGTCCACGTCGAGAACAAGGTCGACCCCGTCGCCGACGTGCAGACGATCACGACCGAGCTGTGCCTGAAGGATCTCGACACCGTGCAGAAGCGCGCCGAGCGCGCCCGGAAGAACCACAAGGTCCCGGGCAAGGTCGGCGAGCTCGAGAAGAAGGTGGTCGAGGTCTGCGAGCAGCTCTCGAAGTTCCTCGACGAGGGGAAGCCGGCGCGCCTCATGAAGCTCGACGGACTGAGCGACGAGCTGCAGGCTGCCGTGAAGGAGATGCAGCTCCTCACCTCGAAGCCGACCTTCTACGTCGCGAACGTCGACGAGGCGACCATCAGCGCCCCCGAGAAGAACCACCACTACCAAGCGATCAAGGCCTACGCCGCGTCCGAGGGCGCGACCGTCGTCCCGATCTGCGCGGCCATCGAGTCGCAGATCGCCGAGCTCGATCCGGGCGACCGTCCCGACTTCCTCGCGTCCGCCGGCTTGAAGGAGCCGGGCCTGAACATCCTCGCGCGCACCGCGTTCGATCTGCTCGGTCTCATCACGTACTTCACCGCCGGTGAGAAGGAGGTCCGTGCGTGGACCATCCACCGCGGCGACCGCGCGCCCCAAGCCGCAGGCGTCATCCACACGGACTTCGAAAAGGGGTTCATCAAGGCCGAGGTCATCTGGTGGCAGGACTTCATCACGCTCGGCGGAGAGTCCAAGGCCCGTGAGAAGGGCAAGCTCGGCATCGAAGGCAAGGAGTACGTCGTCCGCGATGGCGACGTGATGCACTTCCGATTCAACGTCTGAATCGTCCGAGTCCTAGTTGACCCTTCCTGACCTCGCCCATCACGAGATCTGCCGGCGGTTCCCGACGCGGGTCGTCCTCGACGACGGACGGACGCACGACCTGTCGGCGCAGCTCGCGCCGCACGTCGCGATGCTGACGCGCGCGATGGATGTGAAGATCGCGGGATGGCGGTCGTCGTCGCGCGTCGATCGCGAGCCGATCGTCGTCACGCGGCCGTCCGCACCGTCGCGCCTCGAGGAGCGCGCCTTCGACGTGGACGGGCTCGTCGCAGAGCTACGCACGGTCGCGCAGGCCGTCGACCGAGGGATCGACGCTGGCTTCACCGGGTTCGCGGACGCGCTCCATCCCGGGAACCTCGTCCTCTACGAGGAGGGTGTCGCGCTCGTGGACGTAGGCCTCGCAGCGCTTCGCACGGCCGTCGAGGCGTGGACGGCGCCGAATCCGGTCCACGAGCTGCGGACGTTCCGCGCGCTGCTCATGCCACACGGGGACGAGCGGATCCGCGCGATCGCTGCGTTCGCGATCGCGTGGACGGAGCTCCGTCGTGGTCTGCCGCCGCTCGTCGACCACGAGCCTGCGTCCGGACAGGGTCTCCAGCGGATCCAGGAGAAGCGCGCGGTGATGGAGCGCGAGGGGACGCTGCCGGCGCGCGGATTCCTCGGTCCGTTCGAGCGCGCGGCCGTCGCGAGCGCGCTCATCGATCCGTCCAGGTTCCGGAGCTGCGCCGCGTACGTCGCGCACCTCGGCGTCGAGGTCGCGCGCGACATCGCGTCCCGGGTGGTCGCTCCACGCATCTCGCTCGCTCCGGCGCCCCCCTGGTTCCCCACGCGCACGATCGTCGGCGGCCGCTTTGCCCTCGAAGGGCCGTGGAGCGAGGAGGGCTCGTGGGTGACGACGCTCGCGCGCGATCTCCACCGCGGCAACCGCGCGCGCGTGCGCATCGCGTCCCCGAGCGCCGCCGCCCCGATCGTCGAGCGCTGCCTCGCGCCGCCGGCCGACGCGGTGCGCGCGCGCTACGAGCGCTATCTCGGCTCCGGCCGCCTCGAGACGGGCGCATGGATCGCGTGCGCGCTCCCGGAAGGCGAGACGCTCGACGATCGCGCTCCGCTCCCCTTCGCCGAGGTCTTCCCGATCATCGGCCGCGTCGCGACGATCCTTCGCGCAGCGCACCTGAGCGGCATCGTGCACGGCGCCGTCATGCCGCAGCTGATCCACGTGCGCGAAGGCGAGATCGCCCTCGAAGGCTTCGAGCTCGAGCGCGTCCACGAACCGCCGTATTGGGGTGCCTTGTGGAGCGCCCCGGAGCAGCTGCAGGGCAAGCGCATTCCCGCCACCGATCAATGGGGCCTCGCGATGACGACCTTCGTCGCGCTGGTCGGTCGTCACTACTTCGAGGACGATGGCGCGCACCTCGCGTCGCAGTCCGAGGGGGAGCTGCCGCGCGCCAGCGAACGCGCCCGCGAGGTCCTGTTCCCGCCGCACTTCGACCGCTGGTTCGCCCGCTGCACGGCGCGAGCCCCCGAAGACCGTTTCGCGTGCATCGCGGACGCCGCATGGGAGCTCCTCCACAGCGCGTGAACAGCGCGCGTGAACGGGAGACACGACCGATTCGCGCCGGCTCTCAGTGGGCGCGCTACAGTTCGGCCATGCGTCGCTCGTGGGCTCTCTTCGCGCTCCTCACGCTCTCGTGCTCGTCGTCCGAAGCCCCCGCGCCGGCGCCGAGCGGGTCAGGAGCCGCGATCGCTCTCTTCGACCTCTCGGCCGACTTCACGAAGGACACCGCGTTCTTCGACTTCCCGTACCCGTCGGATCTCAGGCTCTCCGCGGAGGGCACGCCGATCGCGAGCGCCTTCCCGAACCCGCTCGGCAAGACGTTGGTCAACTCGGTCGTGAGCCGCGCGGGTGATCGCAAGGGCTTCCCCGTGCTCCCGACGGGTTACTTCCGCTTCGGTGCGGCCGTCGGCAAGCGCTCGCCGAACGACACGATCGCCGCGGACGCGAGCTCGCCGGTGTTGCTCGTCGACGTCGACGACAGCTCACCCGACAACGGCAAGTTGATCCCCACGGTCGTCTCGACGCTCTCGACCGACGACTACGTCCCGGAGCACGTGCTCGGCGTCGCGCCGCGTCCCGGGTTCGTGCTCCACGGCAAGCGCAAGTACGCGTTCGTGATCCGCAAGTCGCTGAACGATGCGAACGGCAAGCCCCTCGACGTGCCGGCCCCCTTCGCCGAGCTCGCCGCCGGTCGCGCCCCGAGCGGCGCACGCGGTGAACAGGCGAAGGCGCTCTACGCACCGCTGTGGACTGCGCTCGCGAAGCTCGGGGTGCCGGCCACGGACGTCGCCTCGGCCACGGTCTTCACCACCGGAGACGTCGTGGCGGACTTCGCGGTGCTGAGCGACGCGGTCCTCGCGCAGTACGACGGCGCGATCAGCGAGCTCACGGTCGACGCGGACGACGGCGCTCTCCACCCGCGTTACTGCGAGCTCAAAGGGAAGATCACGCTCCCACAGTTCCAGAAGGGCACGCCGCCGTTCGACAAGGAGGGCTTCTTCGAGATGGAGGGCGCGCTCCCGAAGAAGCAGCGCGACGAGGCGATCCCCTTCACCATCTCGTTCCCGAAGCAGGCGATGCCGAAGGGTGGCTACCCGCTCGTCATGTACTTCCACGGGTCGGGCGGCCTCTCGACCGCCTCGGTCGATCGCGGTCGCTGGCACCTCGAGACCGATCCGACGAAGTGCCCCGAGGGGAAGCTCGGCGAGTGGGAGAAGAAGACGGGCTGCAACGTGAAGGGAGAGGGCCCCGCGCATGTCGTGGCGGCGCACGGCATGGGCATGGCGGGGAGCGCGCTCCCGGTGAACCCCGAGCGCGTGATCGGCGCATCCGAGATCGAGTACATCAACCTCGCGAACCTCGCGGTCATGCGCGACACCTTCCGCCAAGGTGCGATCGAACAGCGCCTCTTCATCAAGGCGTTGAAGGCCCTTCGCGTGAAGCCCGAGCTCGTGTCCGCGTGCACCGGGATGTCACTCCCGGCCGACGAGCCCGAGTACCGCTACCGCAGCGACATGGTGCTCGCGATGGGGCAGAGCATGGGCGGCATGTACGCGAACATCATCGCCGGCGTCGAGCCGAGCATCAAAGCCGTCGCGCCCACCGGAGCCGGCGGCTACTGGTCGTACTTCATCACGAAGACGAGCCTCTACGACGACGGCGCAGGGCTCGTTGCCCAGCTGATCTCCGCCTCGCCCGAGCTCGACTTCATGCACCCCGTGCTGACGACGTTCGAGACCGCGGTCGAGGTCGCCGATCCGTTCGTCTACATGCCGCGCCTCGCGCGCCGTCCGCTGCCGAACCACCCGACGCGCCCCATCTACGAGCCGGTCGGCAAGGGCGACAGCTACTTCCCGATCGCCCTCTACGACGCGGTGGCCCTCGCGTACGGCCACCCGCAGGCCGGCGACGTCGTGTGGCCGTCGATGCAGGACGTGCTGGAGCTCGCAGGTCTCGACAAGCTGATCGGCTACCCGGTCACGCAGAACCTCAAGTCCGAGAGCGGCACCCCGTATACCGGCGTGGTCGTCCAGTACGAGGGCGACGGTCTCTACGATCCCCACGCGATCTACACCCAGCGCGACGAGGTGCAGTACCAGTACGGCTGCTTCTTCAAGTCGTTCGTCGACAAGGGAGTCGCGACCGTCCCGAAGCCTGCGCCCTTCGACGTCGCCTGCCCCTGATCCGATCACTCGGCGTCGTCGAGCAGGAAGGTCACGCCGCCACCTGCGGTCCAGTTGAAGCCGCTGAGCTTCGACTTGTCGTCGGCGTCGACCATGCCGAAGCCGCCCACGTGGACGCGCTGGTGGAGCGGGAACGAGCCCTTGAAGAGGAAGCCCATCCGCTGATCGAGGGTGCCGCCGAAGGCCGTCACGTGGCCTGCGCCGAACTCGCCGCCCTCCTTGAAGCGATACGCGAGGAAGCCGTAGATCGCGTACCAACGCGCGAGGCCGGGGATCGGCGGCGCTCCGACGCCGAGCTCTCCGCGGAAGCCCGTCGTCTGGCCGATGCGCATGTCGATCACCGGCAACGGGTAGTACTTCGCCACGAAGTGCTGGTTGTCGCTCGTGAGCGAGCTGAAGCCGAAGTAGCCGACGCCGCCGCGGAGCGCGAAGGTGCGCCAGTCGTAGCCGAGGGCCACGGCGCCGCTGCCGAGCCAATGGGTGCTCCCCGTCTCGTTGCGATCGAGGAGCGTGGCCCTCGCGTCTGGCTTGGTCGGATCGACGTCGCTCACGCGCGTGATCGTCGTCATGCCGGCACCCGCGCGGACCGCGATCGACGCGCCGCGCCCCTCGGGGCCGTGCTCGGCCTGGAACAGTCGTTCGTAGCTGAGCCCAGCGCTCGCGTGGCGCACGCGGATGTCGGGTCCGCAGGCGATGTGTGCGTCGTGTTGCCCGGTGGATCCACCGACCGAGAGCTCGCTCGGATCGCGGAGCGCGTGGGCGCGACGAGCCGCGAGCGCGCAGAGCACGGCGACGCCGCTGACGAGCATGGTACGTCGCACGCGCATCAATCGGCTCCGAACGTGAAGGTGAGACCGCCGCCGGCGAACCCGTACAGCGAAAACCAGCGGACGAGAGCGCAAATCGGAGGCGTGCCGGTGCCCTGGACGTCGACGAACCCGCCGATGTCGGGCTTCTGGCCACCGATCTCGAGGAAGCCCGGCGCCGACACCGCGTCGGCTCTCCGGGCGACGGACGCCGAGCGCGCGAGGGTTCCGACCCCGAGGAGGTAGCGTCGCATGCCGCGGGGCCCGGTAGCAGGATCGATACCGTCGAGGTCGAATCGCGAAATTGCGCGGTTTCCGCTCGATCTCAGGCTCGGGCAGGGACTTCCGTACCGCCCGCGCGAGGGGGTGTCGTCGTCCGGCAACGCTCGCGCATTCACGAACTCTCGGTTTTCGCGCCTGTCGCGGGCCGAGTATGCTCTCGAACAGGGGGCTGCGTCCCGTAATCGTGCTTGACCAGCCTTCGCTCGGATCACTAACTTCCCGCCGAGATGGCGTCGTCGAAGGGGTCGGTCGAAGAGCGGTGGGCGCGCATCGAGGCGCGCGTAGCCAAGGCCGACGCCGGCTTCCGTCAGGCGTTCATGGAGAACATGGACATGTCGTGGATCTTCCACGACAGCGCCCTCGAAGGCACCGTCTACACGTACAGCGAGCTGAAGACGGCGATCGATCCGAACATCACGGTCGTCCCGGACTCCTCGCTGCAGCCGATCTGCGAGGAGATCCGCCGCCACCGCGAGGCCATCGCGTACATCCGCGACTACGCCAGCAAGAAGCGTCAGCCGATCAACCTCGACACACTGAAGAAGATCTACCTGATCCTCCATCCTGAGGAGGGTGACATCAAGACGGTGAAGTACCGGAAGGACATCCCGCAGCACCGGCTGTACTTCCACGAGTACGCGCAGCCCGACAAAATCCCGGCGAAGGTGAAGTCCGTGATGGACTGGCTCGCCGAGCCCGAGACGAGGCGGACGCGCTCGCCGCTCCGCATCGCAGCGCGCGCGCACTACGACCTCGTCCGCTGCTTCCCCTTCCAGACCGACAGCGGGAAGGTCAGCCGCCTCTTCATGAACCTGCTGCTCATCCGCGGCGGCTATCCCCCGGCGATCGTCCATCACACCGAGCGCCAGCGGTACTACGAGGCGCTCAAGGGCTCGGCCGCGACGATGAGCTCCATCATCCAGGAGTCGATCGACAATGCGCTGCAGAGCGCCGAGAAGGCGCTCGACGAGTACGAGACGCGCACCCGCGCTTTCGTCAGTTGATCTCGCTCGGCAGGCCCGTTTTCCAGCGAGCGGGCTGTCCGGTTTACCTACGGTTGCGCTGGACGACCTCGATTCCAGGGCGCACAACCTCGGTGCTCAGGGGAAGGGACATTGGAGTAACGGTGGCGTGACTGCCGCCGTATACTCGTGCCGGGGCGCTTGCTCGATCCCGGTCAAACCCTGCGCGTTCCGACGCGAGAGCCCACATCCGAATGCGTGACGACCTGCCGCCGATCCTGACGCCCGACCTCCCGAAGATTTCGGTGGTCTCCCCCATCGCTCGGGTCTCGTCGTTCTCGATCCTGCCGCCGACCCAGGAGCGTCCGCGCGTCCTCGTGGTCGACGACGAGAAGTTCATCCGCGACATCCTCGCCGACTTCCTCGGAATGGAAGGGTACGAGGTTCGCACGGCGGAAGACGGCGTGAGCGCGCTCCACGAGATGCAGCGCCACCCTTACGACGTCGTCATCAGCGACCTGAAGATGCCGAAGATGGGCGGCATCGAGCTGCTCGACGAGATCGGGCGTCGCAACCCGAACGTCCTCACCGTGATCATGACGGGCTTCGGCACCGTCGAGACGGCGATCGACGCGATGAAGCGCGGCGCCTACGACTACGTCCTCAAGCCCTTCAAGGTCGAAGAGGTCGTTCACATCATCCAGCGCGCGCTCGAGAAGCAGCGCCTGTCGGCCGAGAACCTCCGCCTCCGTGAGGCGGTCTCGCTCTACAAGGTCTCCGAGGCGATCGCCGCGTCGCTCTCGCTCGACGAGGTGCTCTCCACCGTCTGCGACACCGCGCTGCACGAGATCCGCGCCGACTTCGTCTCGGTGTGGCTCGACGACGGCGAGGGGAACTACTTCGAGCGTAACCGCGTGCTCGCCCCGGCGCGCACA
>JBKJQC010000258.1:0-3327 GCA_046593995.1 Polyangiales bacterium | reverse complement strand
GAGGGGGACCACGCCGAGAGCGCCGAGAACGAGCGCTCGCAGGTGGCTGAGGCGCGGGAGAGTTCGCATCGAGGTCCGGAAGATAACGCGGTATCGTCTGGATCTCGAAGAGCGACTCGCCGTCACGTTGGATGAGGAGGGGACATGTTCGAGGTGCGACGCCGCGAGGGACCGATCCCGACGATCGAGCTGCGAGACGGCGACGCGAAGAGCCGAGCGGTGATCGCCCCGGCGCGCGGCGCGATCGCCATCGAATGGAGCGTCGGAGGCGACGAGCTCCTCTACCTCGACGAGGGTACCTTCCTCGACCGCGAGAAGAACGTGCGTGGTGGCGTCCCGGTGCTCTTCCCTTCGCCGGGCAAGCTCGAAGGGGACCGCTTCACGCGCGGCGGACGGTCCGGCGAGATGAAGCAACACGGCTTCGCGCGCACGCTCCCGTGGGAGGTCGTCGCCGAGAGCATCGACGGCGGCGCGAAGCTCGTGGTCGCGCTCGTCTCGAGCGACGCCACCCGCGCGCAGTATCCTTGGGACTTCTTCGCCGAGATGTCGTTCCTCGTCCGCGGACCGATCCTCCGCATCGAGCAGCGCGTCACCGCCGGTCTCACCAATCCGTCGACGATGCCCTTCGGCTTCGGCTTCCACCCCTATTTCCTCGTACCCGACGAGGAGAAGCGCCCGACGACCATCGAGACGAACGCGAAGCGCGCGTTCGACAACGTCACCAAGTCGGAGGTCGCGCTGCACGGCATCGACCTGACGCAGAAGGAGGTCGACCTCCATCTCCTCGACCACGGTTGCAGCCAGAGCGAGCTCGCGTGGCCTCGTCCTTCCGGGGGTGGCCAGACGCGCGTCCGTGTGCGCGCGTCGGACGAGTACCAGCGGTTCGTGATCTGGACGGTTGCGGGGAAGCCCTTCGTCTGTCTCGAGCCTTGGACCTGCCCGGGCAACGCGCTCAACAGCGGAGAGAAGCTGATCGAGCTCGCCCCCGGCGCGACGTGGTCCGGCTTCGTCGAGCTCGAACGCGTGCCTCCAGCGTGATCGTCAGGGACACGCGAGCGACTTGCTCTGCGTCCGCGCGCGCTCTGCGGTGACCGAACGCGACTTCCCCCAACGATCGAGCACCGCACGGTACTCGGTGCATGCACCGGCTTTGTCGCCCCGTTCCTCGAGGAGCTCGCCGAGCCAGAGGTGCGCGCGTACCGCGTCGAACGCGTCGAGCAGCGGACCGCAGTCGTTCGCCGCCGCACGCAGATAAGCGAGGGCGTCGTCGCTCTTGCCCGCGCGGTGGAGGAGCCGACCGATCATGCCGCGCAGGACCGCACCGTCTGCGTCGAGGCGCAGCGGCACGATGGGGAGCGGGGCCGACGCGACCGCCTTGCTCGCCTCTTCGCCGGACGACGCGAGCGAGGCCGGACCGAACGCGAACGCCTGCAACGCCGAGACGCGCTGGGTCGCGATCGCGTCGTCGCGCCACTCCTGGATCGCCGTCGCGAGCTGACTCGGCGTGATGCCCCCGGCGGCGCTCTCGAGGCGGAGCAGCGTCGGCGTGGCCTGCGGCGTCGAGTGCCAGGTGTAGGGCGTGTAGACCGTCGGGTACGGCCAGACGCGCGCGCCGCGGCGGAACGAAGAGGCGAGCTTGAGCACGTCGGCCTTGCGTCCCTCTTCCTCGGCGAGACGCGCCGCGAACACGGCCGCCTCGGCGTGCCGTGCGTAGTCGCTCCCTTCGGCCATCTTCAGGAGCGCCTCGGCGTGCGTGCGCGCCGCGGCGAAGTCGCCGTAGAAGGCAGCGACGTTCGCCTTCTCGAGGAGCGTGAAGAACTCGGCGTGCTCCGGCTCGAGGACCAACCAACGCGCGCGCAGCGCCTCCTCGACGACGTCGCGCGGCTCGCCCTGCGCGGCGAGCGCGTTCGCGAGGAACGCCTGCGGGAAGGCCTGGCCGGGCGTGCGCACGACCCAGTCGCGCGCGTGTTTC
Source organism: Polyangiales bacterium (assembly GCA_046593995.1). GTDB lineage: Bacteria > Myxococcota_A > Polyangia > Polyangiales > JADJMO01 > JALHOE01. Next base: position 1,355 of record JBKJQC010000258.1, on the reverse strand, counting down.
TCGGCGGCCTTGCACTGGGTGCGACGGAACTCGATGCGCACGCGCTCGAAGCGGCAGTCGCTCGAAGCGGGCGCCGACGCGATGCACCGGTCGAGCGCATCACTCGCGGCCTTCGGGTCGTTTGCCCGCATGCGCGCGATCGCGAGCGCCTGCCACGCATCGGCGTAACCGGGATCGATCGCGAGCGCGCGCTTCAGGAGCGGCTCGTGCTCGACGCCGGTCTTGGCCGCGAAGTCCGCGACCCAGACCAGGATCTCTGCGTCGTTCGGGTACTTCTGAGCGAGCGGCAGCGCGCGGTTCCCGCACTCGATGCGATCCGGTGGATCGCGCGCGATGCACGGCTCCGCGGCCTCGAGCAGATCACGCTCGCGCGGCTCGAGGTTCGCGGCGAGGCGGACGGCCGCTTGATACGTCGCGCGCACGCGCGCCGACGCCATGCTCAACCCGGGGCCCATCAACGCGAGGCGGAGGTGCGCAGCGGCGCAGCTCGCGTCGGTCTCGATCGTCTTCTCGAACGCGTGCTGCGCCGCGTCCCAGCCGACCTGTCGGAGCGACCGCAACGCCTCGCGGTAGTGCACCAGCGCCGGTTGGCTGCACCCTCGCGGGTCTGGGTGATCCACGATCGTCGTCGGTGTCTGCGACGCGCTCGCGAGCGGCGCAGGCGTCGTCGGCGGAGCACGGCGGGGCCTGAGCGCCACCACCGTCGCGATCCCGAGCGCCGCCACGGAGACCGCCACGACGAGCGCGGTGCGTGATCTCCCCACGCGTCTCGTCGGCCCAGGCGCCGAGAACGGCTCCTCGAGCGCGGCGAGCAGCGCGTCCATCGAGGGGAAGCGACCGTCGCGCGGCTTCGACAGCGCGCGCGCGATGACCCGCGCGATGGTGTCCCCGAGCTCCGGTGCCACGGTCGCGAGCGGTGCCGGCTCGTCGGTGACGATCGACGCCACGATCGCCAGCTGATCCCGCGGGCGCCAGGGGATTTTGCCGGTCAGGAGCTCGTAGGCCATGACCGCCCACGAGAACTGGTCGGCGCGCGCGTCGAGCGTCTCGTTCCGCACCTGCTCCGGCGCCATGTACGCGGGCGTGCCCATCACGACGGCGTCACCGGTGTTGGTGTGCGCGACGTCGTTGTCGGTCGAGTCGATGGTCGGTGCGGCGGGATCGACGTCGTTCCGCACGCGGCGCGCGATGCCGAAGTCGAGCACCTTCACGGCCCCCTTTCCGTCGTGCGTCGGCCGGATCATCACGTTCTCCGGCTTGACGTCGCGATGGATCAGGCCTTTCGCATGCGCTGCGGCGAGGACGCGCGCGACGTCTTTCAGCCAACGGAGACGGGTGGCGATGTCGACCTCGTC
>JBKJQC010000067.1:0-3103 GCA_046593995.1 Polyangiales bacterium | reverse complement strand
CGCTGTCGCTCCGCGAGCTGCGCGATCAGGTGACGCTCGTGGACGCGAGCAAGCAAGCGTTCGTGCGCGTGCCCCTCGATCCGTATCGCCCCGGTCACCGACGCGTGTTCGGCGTGAGCGCCGCGTCGCTCTCCGGTGCGCTGTTCGCGCTCGGCGCCCTCGCGATCGCGTTCTCCGGACGCACCGCCGCGCGCATGATCTCGCCGCTGACGTCGGCCGCGCTCCCGCTCGTCGCAGTGGCGTTCCTCGCGCGCGCGTCGTTCCTCCTCGCGCTCTCGCCGGCGGCATCGACGACGCTCGCCGCGCTCTCGGCGCTCGCAGCGATCGGCGCGGCGGCGCTCGCGTGCATCGCGACCGACCCGCGGCGCGCGGTCTCGCTCCTGCTCGCGTCACAGCTCGGGCTCGCCGGGATCGGCCTCGGCGCGCACGCGACGGCCGCCGCCGCGGTCCTCGCGCTCGTCGCGGTCCTCGCCGCCGCCGCGGCGCAGGCTGCGCTCGAGGTCCTCGAGGAGCGCGCGCTCCGCATCGCGCTCGTCGCCCTGGTCGGCGCGCCCATCCCCCTCGGGGTCGGCTTCGCGCGCGATCTGGTGCTCGGTCGTACGTTCTCGAGCGACGTCGTGATGTTCCCCAAGATCGTGTGGGGCGTCGCGCTCGCGTCGGTGTTCCTCGCCTCGTTCGGCGCGTTCCGGCTCGTCTCCGCGCGGGTCATCACGGTCGTCGACGACCGACTCGGCCGGGTCGCGACGGTCGTCGCGCTGATGGCGGCGCTCTTCGGTCCGATCCTCGCGTGGTCGGGCGAGGTGTTCGTCGCCGGCATGGGTGACGAGCGGACGTACGTGGAGTCGCTGCTCGCGCCTTCGTTCGATGTCGCGACGGTCCTCGGCGAGCGCGCGCCGCACCCAGCCGATCCGTCGAAGAGCATCGGCCTCGCGATCTCGGCGCTGGTGCTGCTCGCCGCCCTCGCCGGATGGGCGCGCGGACGACGCACGACCTTCGAGCAACCGGCGGGTCCGAGCGTCGCGATCGCGCCCGTCGGTGAGCGCGTCGCCGGTGCGCTGCACTCCCTCGCCGAAGCGCTCGCATGGCTCGACGAGCGCGTGCTCTCGTTCCCCTCGCGCGCGCTCTCGGCGCTCGTCGTCCGTACGCCCCGTGACGGCGGCCCCGACCGAGGCGGAGGCGCCGCATGAAGCGCCTCCTCGCGTGGCTCGTCCTCGTGAGCGCGATGGCGGTCGCGCTGCTCGTCACGCCGCGCGCGTTCGCCGATGCCTTGAGCGTCGTCGAGTCGCTGCCCATCGTCGTCGAGGGGGGGCAGGCGCGGTTCTCCCTGCGGAACGACACCAAGGCGCCGATGCGGATCTTCGCGATCCAGCCGCGCCGCGGCGATCTCCCCGCGCACGTCGTGGCCACGCTCGACACCATCGCGAAGCCGATCGCGCCCGGCGAGACGCGGATGGTCACCGTGAAGTGGGATCGGCCGCCGGCGCGCACCGTCCTCGGTCACCTCGTGGTCGAGACCGCGTTCGTCGGCCGCGAGAGCGAGGTCGGCACGGTCGCGGTGCCGCTTTCGCTTCGCGTCGCGCGCTCTCCGGTCGTCGAGCTCCTCGCGGTGTGGCTCTTCGCGATCCCGCTCCTCGGCGCCGTCGCGGCGCTCGTGCTCGCGCGGCTTCGGCGCGACGAGCGGCTCGTACGTTGGCTCGCGCTCGCCGCGTCCGCCGTGCACGTCGCGGTCTCGCTCATTGCGATGAAGGTCTTCGATCCGTCCGTCGGCCAGGCCGACGGGAACGCGGGGTACCAGCTCGTCGTCCGCTCCGCGCGCGGCGTGTGGTGGCTCGGGGTCGACGGCGCGACGATGCCCTGGCTCGTCACGGTCGCGCTCCTCGGGCTGGTCTGCGTGGCGGCCAGCTTCCCGGTCGAGCGCCGGCTCGGCGCGCACCTCGTCGCGCTGCTCGCGGCCGTGGGCTTCGCGACCCTCGCGCTGGTCGCGCTCGATGGTGCCGTCTTGTTGGTGGCGCTCGCCGGCGCGATCGCCGCGACGGCGGTGCTGGTCTCCGACGGGCAGAACGGTCGTGCCGTCGTGCGCGTGCTGCTGAACGGAGCGATCGCGTTGGGCACCCTCGCGCTCGCGCTCTTCGCGATGCGACGCCACGGAGATCTCACCTGGTTCCTCGACGGCACGCGCGCGCCCTCGTTCGCGCTCCCCGAGCTCGCGCGCACCGACTGGCTCGGGCGCTCGCACAGCGGTCTCGAGATCTTCGCGTTGCCCTTCGTCAAGGGGGCGTTCATCGCCGTCGTGATCGCGGCCATCGCGCTCCTCCGCATCGCGCCGCTGCACGGCTCGGGTGAGGCGCTCGTCGAGACGCCGACCGCAGGCGCGATCGTGCTGACGGCGGTCCTCCCGATCCTCGGCGCCTCGGTGCTCGTGCGCTGCGGCGTGCAGATGCTCCCGGAAGGCGCGCGCTGGGCTTCGCCCGCGCTCGCGTTCCTCGCGGCTGCGACGGTCGTGTGGTGCGCGCTGGTCGCCGCCGGCGAGGCGGATCTTCGCGCCGTCGCGGCTCGGCTCGCGAGCGCGCACGCCGCGATCGCGGTGCTCGCGCTCGTCGCGTTCACCCCGCAGGGCATCTCCGCGGCGGTGACCCACCTCGTGACCTCGGCGCTCTCGACGGCGATGCTGCTCGTCGCCCTCGGCCTCGTCGAGCGCCGCCTCGGGACGTGCGAGACGCGCCTGCTCGGCGGGCTCGCGACCGAGAGCGGACCGCTCGGGATGCTCTCGGCGATCGCCCTCGTCACGATGGCCGCAGCACCGGGCACCGGCGTCTTCGCGACCGCCGCGACCGCCTTGATCGGCGCCTTCCCTGTGCACCGGGGTGCGACCGCGCTCGCCCTGCTCGGCCTCGCGCTCGCCGCGATCGCGGTCGCCTCGCACTGGCGTCGCGCGTTCTTCGGCACCTTCCCCGAGACCTGGCGCAAGAGCCCGCTCCTCGAGCCCTTCGGCGGCGAGCTCCCCGAGCTCGACCACCGCGAGCGCGCGATCCTGATCGCGCTCGCGATCGTGCTGGTCACGCTCGGCGTCGCCCCCCACGCGCTCTTCGATCTCACGCGTGGC
>JBKJQC010001103.1:0-4581 GCA_046593995.1 Polyangiales bacterium | reverse complement strand
CGATCAGGACGAGCGCGCCGACGACGCCGATCACCCGCAGGGAGCCGACGCGCTCGTCCTGATCGCGCCGACGACGCCGATCACCCGCAGGGAGCCGACGCGCGCGCCGACGTGCGCGATCGACGAGAGCGCGAGCATCGCCCAACCGCTCTCCGCCGCGGCGCCACCGATCGCGAGGCCGAGCGCGCGCGCGCGCGCGCCGGAGCGCCCGCTTCTGCCGTCGTGGCCGAGCCCGGCGCGCACGATGAGCAGCGCGAGCGGTCCCGCGGCTGGGATCGATCCGACGAAGCCGAGGATCAGCCCCGCGAGGATCGCGCCGAGCACGGGCTCACTCGCTGTCGCTGACGGTGAGGAACGCGCGCAGCTCGGGATCCTCGACGGGGATCTCGAGCGCGATCACGATCTTCCGCAGCGCGATCTTCTCGTCCTCGCTGATCGGTCGCCCGAAGCCGAGGAAGCCACCCGACGCCGAGGCGAGGCGGAGCGTCATGCGGAGGACGAACGCGTGATACTTCGCGCGGAGCTCCGCAGGCATCTGCCGGAGCACGTCGCGGAGCTGCACGAGCCGGCCGTGGAAGCCGGCCGTCTTCGGATCGCGGGCCATCTCGCACAGTCGATCGAACGACTCCTGCGCGACCTCCGACCAGTGGAACTCCTCGCCGAGCTGCTTCCCCGCCTCGAACAGGACCTCGATCGTCTCGTCCATCTCCGTCGCGTCGAACTCGCCATCCGCGCCGACCACCATCGCGATGATCATCGGGATCGAACCGAACAGCGTGTCGCGGTCCTCGGGGGTGAGGGTGTCTCCGAACTCGGCGAAGGTGGTCATGGGCCGGCAGACGATCGCACGAGGCCCGTCCGGAGCACAGAGCCGCCGGATGGTTTCCCGCTCCCCGGAAAGTGCGATACGCGGAGATCCCATGCGCGCTGCGCTCGTCACCCTCCTCGTCTCTCTCACGGCGCCGGCCTCGTGCACGCCGCCTCCGCCCCCGGCCGTCGAGGCGAAGCCCGCGCCCGTCGCCGAGCTCGAGAAGATCGACGTCGTCGTCGGCACGGGTCTCGAGGCAAGGAAGGACTCCGCGGTCTCGGTGCACTACGTCGGCACCCTCGCCGACGGCACCGTGTTCGACAGCTCGAAGGAGCGAGGACAGCCGATGAGCCTGCTCCTCGGCCAGGGCCGCGTGATCCGCGGCTGGGATCTCGGCATCCCGGGCATGAAGGTCGGCGGCAAGCGCAAGCTCGTGATCCCGCCCCACCTCGGATACGGCGAGGGCGGCTCCCCCCCGAAGATCCCGGGGAACGCGACGCTCTACTTCGAGGTCGACATGCTGCACGTCGTGGAGTGACCGTTCACTCGGATCAACGGTGCCGCATCCCGAACTCGGCGTACCTCACGATTGAACACGGAGGCACGAGGCGCGGAGGTCTCAGAGGGTCTGCCGGTCTCTTCTCGGACGCCTCGTTGCATCTCTCCTCTTGGACGCCGTCGATTCTCTCCGATGGCGGCGAAGACCTGACCGAGGCGACATGCAACGCGACGGAGAAAGCCGCGAACGGCAGACTCTCGAGTCTCCGTCCTCCGCGCCTCCGTGTTCAATCTGATCGTCAGCGGCGGCGGCGCCGCGAGAGCAGCATGACGAGTGCGAAGGCAAGACCGGTGGATGCGGTTCCGTTGGTGCGCGCGCTGAGATCGCACGCGCAGCTCCCTTGCACGTCGCTCGCGCCGTCGGCGGCGGGCTCGAGGGCCGGCGTGCCTGCGTCGGCGCCGAGGCCTGCGTCGTCGGCGAGGCCTGCGTCGGCGCCGGTCGTCGCAGCGAACGGATCGTCGACGAGGTAGACCTCGGGGCCCGCACCCTTCACGAGGAAGGGCGCGCTCCGCACGTCGGGGCCCTTCGGGAGCGCGGCGATCTCGGCCGCGGGCATCAGCTCGACCGAGGTGCCGTCGAGCTCCCACGCGACCATCACATCGGGCGACGAGATGTGTCGGCGATAGCCGGAGTCGAGGAGCCAGATCTCGGGCGAGTCGTCGTTCGCCTTCACCACCTTCGGTGCCGCGGGGAGATCCTTCCCCTTGGCGAGCGCGGTGAGGCGCGCGTCGTCGACGGTGATCTGGTTCCACAGCGGATCGAAGTTCCACGAGGCGTAGGCCTGCGTCGTGGTGACGTGCCTGCGCACGCCCTCGGGCACGATGACGCCGCAGGTCACCGTCTTCGGTCCGCCCGCGAGCTCGGCGTTCGGTCCGCCCGCGGAGTCGATCGCGAACGCGCGGATCTCGTGCGGCTTGCCGTCCTTCAGTGAGAGCGGCAGCGGGGAGGTGAAGCCGTGCTCGCACGACCCGAGCGGCACGCAGAGATCGTCGCGCTTGGTCGCGGCGGTGAGTCGCAGCACCTTGGCCGCGACGTCGCCCGGCTTGCCGTCGACGTACACGTGGACGCCGATCGGCTTGTCGGCGACGTCGGGATCCTGCGCCCAGCCGCGGAGCTCGTCGCACGACGCGGCGTCGAGCTGCCCCTTCGGCACGTCGTTCACGTCGGGCGGCGGACCGATCAACGCCTCGTACGAGCTCACGAGCGACATGTACGGAGGCACGTAGACGGTGCCGACGCCGGCGATGTTCTGGCGGAGGTTGAAGTGCAGGTGGATCGTGGTGGGCGTGCCGCCGAAGACGTTCGAGACCTTGCCGAGCCGCTGCCCGCGCGTGACCTTGGCGCCGACGGTCACCGTGACGTTCGACATGTGGAGGTAGTCGAAGCGCGTGCCGTCGGCGGCCGTGAGATAGACCGAGTAGCTGCCGACGTTGGTGATCGTCCCGGCCGCACCGGCGACCGCCCAGTGCACGTCCTTCGCGCACGTCGACGCGCGGATGTCCTGCCCTTGATGGCCGGTGCCCGAGGGGCAGAGCGGCATGTCCCAGCTGCGCGACTCGCAGTAGTTGTCGCGCCACGGATAGGAGTAGTTGCGCGCGTCGCACTGACCGCCGCCCGGTCCCTGCGAGCCGCCGACGCCCCACACCTGCGAGTTCGGGTACGCCGGGCCGACCTCGATCGGGAAGCGCATCCCCGGGACGTAGATCTTGGTGTCGACGCGCCCCTTGCCCGAGCCGGCGACGAGTTCACCTGCGGGGCGATACTCGAACGCGTCGGCGACCGAGGTGACGAGCCCGACCGTCAGGAGCGACGTCAGGAGCGACGAGACGAGGACCGCGCGCTTCACGGCGCACCTGCCGACTGTCCGCCGACGAACACCAGATCGTTCGCGATGCCCTGCAGCGTCCCGTCCGTCGCGCAGCGCGCCTCGGTCGGCTCGGCGCACTCGACGTCGAGCGCGTAGCTCGTCCCGGCCTCGCGCCAGGTCGCGGTCCAGATCCCCTCGTTCTGCGTGATGAACGCGGGCACACCGCGCACGACGTGCTTGCCGCGCGCGGGCGGGATGTCGGCGTGTTGGTGCGCGATGCGGGTCGCCTGCACGTTGATCGTGAGGCCATCCTTCGAGACGTGGAACGCGTACCAGTGCTCGTCGGCCATCACCTTGCCGACGGCGAGGAGCTCGGGACGCTTGGGCACCAGCACCGGCACCGGCGACTTGGCGACCTTCGTCCGTGACTCGTCGTCGAGCGCCTCGAGCGCGACCTTGTCGGCCAGCGGCGCGAGGGGCGGAGGTGCGAGCGGACCGACCGCGGGTGGCGCAGAGGTCGGCACCGTCACTGCCGAGCTCGTCGACGCGGTCTTGCCGGGATCGCGCGGCGCATCGCACGCGAGGAAGAGCGTGCAGGCGATTGGGATCGCGTGGAGGAGCATGCGGGACGTCGTCATCGGGAGGACGAAGATACCGCGTCCGACGACCCCGTGCCCGCGTACCCGCGCACGTCTACAGTCTCGCGTGCTTCGGTTTCTGCCCACGCTGCTCGCTTGCACCGCGACGTGGGTGACGGCGTGTGCGCCGTCGGAGCGACCACCGATCGGCGCAGCGCCGCCGCGGAGCGTCGCAAACGCGCCCGCAGACGCGGGATCACCCGAGAAATCCGGGCCGATCGGCGAAGGCACGCCGCGGATCCTCACCGTAGGCGGCACGCGACCCGCGACGGTGCTCGTCCCGGCGTCTCATCGGGATGACACTCCGTCTCCGCTCGTCGTGATGCTGCACGCGTACGGCGTGACCGGCGCTCTCGAGGAGTGGTTCTTCGGATTGAAGCCGTTCGCGCACGGCCGCGGCTTCCTCTACGTCGCGCCGGACGGCACGCCCGCGGGGAACGGAAAGCTCTTCTGGAACGCGACCGACGCGTGCTGCGCGTGGCCACCGCCGACACCGAAGGTCGACGACGTCGCGTATCTCCGCTCGGTGATCGAAGACGTAGCGCGCCTCGCGGCGGTCGATCGCAAGCGCGTGTACCTCGTGGGCCACTCGAACGGCGGGTTCATGGCGCACCGCCTCGCATGCGAGCACCCGGAGCTCGTCGCGGCGGTCGTGAGCGTCGCCGGTGCCACGTTCGCGGATCCGAAGGGGTGCAAGGCGACCTTGCCGGTGTCGATCCTCCAGATCCATGGCACGAAGGACGGGACGGTTCAGTACGATGGCGGGGCC
>JBKJQC010001015.1:0-4087 GCA_046593995.1 Polyangiales bacterium | reverse complement strand
CGCAGCTCGAGCTCCTTCGTCTCGTCGCCGGTCAGAAGAACATCACCGTGGTCGGCGACGACGACCAGTCCATCTACGGCTGGCGCGGCGCGGACGTGACCAACATCCTGAGCTTCGAGGAGCACTTCCCCGGCGCGACGGTCGTGAAGCTCGAACAGAACTACCGATCGCGCGCGCCGATCCTCGAGGCGGCCAACTCCGTCATCGGGTGCATGCCCGCGAAGAAGTACAAGAAGGAGCTCTTCACCGACAAGAGCGGCGGCGACATGATCCAGCAGGTCGTGTGCGCCCTGCCCGACGTCGAGGCATCGTTCGTCGCGAGCGAGATCGAGTCGCTGATCAAGGCCGGGAAGAACCCCGCCGAGATGGCGGTGATGTACCGCTCGAACAAGCAGGCGGAGCTGATCGAGGTCGCGCTCCGCGAGCGCGGGATCGCGTACGTGATGATCGGAGGGCAGGCGCTCTTCGAGCGCAAGGAGGTGAAGGATCTCCTCTGCTACCTGAAGCTCGCGATCCACCCGATGGACGAGATCGCGCTCCGTCGCGTCATCAACTACCCGTCGCGCGGCATCGGCGAGCAGGCGCTCGCGAGGCTCGAGGCGTACGCCATCGCGCGCGACGTCTCGCTCTTCCGCGCGGTGCAGCGCGCGAACGACATCGAGGGGCTCGCGCCCGCCGCCCGCAAGGGGTGCGAGGAGCTCGCGGACATCATCGTCGAGTCGAAGGCCGGCCTCGATCACGGGAAGCCCCCCGCCCTCGTCGCCCGCGGCATCGCCGAGAAGATCGGCCTCAAGGACGATCTCCACGCGGGCTCGCCCAACGGCAACGCGGCCCAGAAACGCTGGGGAAACGTCGAGCACCTCTTCGGCTCGCTCGAGCGCTATCAGGCGCGCGCCGACGAGAGCGCGTGGGACCTCGAGGCGAAGCGCACGCCCTCGATCGCCGAGTTCCTCCATCGGTTGACCCTCCGCTTCTCCGACGACGAGGAGCAGGGCACCGAGGTCGTGACGCTCACGACGCTGCACGGCTCGAAGGGCCTGGAGTACGACGTCGTCTTCCTCATCGGGATCGAGGAGGGCATCCTCCCGCACAAGCGCACGACCGATCCGAAGTCCACCGACGTCGTCGAGTTCAAGACGGACGCTTCGGGCGCGGCGGTCCTCGACGAGAGCGCCATCGACGAAGAGCGACGGCTCTTCTACGTCGGCGTGACCCGCGCAAAGGAGCGGCTGTATCTCTGTCGCGCACGCGCTCGCTCTGCGCGTGGACAGTCGCAGGCGCGCATCCCGAGCCGCTTCCTCGCCGACGTCCCGGAGCACCTCTGCGAGCACCGCGAGGTCGCGGAGATCGTGAAGCAGTCGCCGCAGGTGTTGATGCAGAAGACCGCGAAGGTCCTCGCGGGGATGGGGAAGCGGCCGACGTTCTGAAGAGGTCTAGGGTCTAGGGTCTAGGGTTCAGGGCCCGAGACGAGAGAAGAGGTCGAGAGTCGAGAGTCGAGAGTCGAGAGTCCGAGGAGAGCGAGCTCGCGCGGCCACGGCGGACCGCTCTCGTCTCGCACCCTAGACCCTGGACCCTAGACCCTAGACCTCTCCAACGAGGGAGAGCGCGGATTGGAGCTCGGAGAGGGCGTGGGAGTCTCCGCTCTTCTTCGCGCGCTCGATGCCCTGTTCGTACCAGATCTTGGCGACGTCCTTCTGGCCGAGCGCTTCGCAGACTCCTCCGGCGAGGAGGTATTGCGGGACGTACTCGGGGTTCGTCGTGCGCAGCTCTTCGAAGGCGGCGAGCGACTCTTCGTTGCGGCCGAGGGACTTGAGCTCCATCGCGAACGCGTAGCGCGTGAAGGGTTCGGTGTTGCCCTTCGCGAGCATCTTCTGGATCGCTTCGAGGCGCTTGGACATGACGCTCGTCTACGACGGTCGCTCCGCCCGGTCTACGGTCGCCAAGTCTACGGTTTCGGTTCGCGGTCTGCGGTCCTGCGGCGAGCGGGCGGCACCGCGGGAGTCCTGCCATTGCTGGCTCGCTCTGGGGGCGATAGCGTGGCGGCGATGAAGGGAGCAGTCGGGCTCGTGGTTCTTGGCGCGGCGTTGATGATCGCCTGTGGCGGCGGCGATGAGGACGTGGTCGCGCCGCCCGACGATGCCGCTGGCGATGCGACCACGGACACGTCTGCCGCCGAAGCCGGGGACGCCGCCGATGCGACCGATTCGGCTGTCGACGCGGTGGACGCGGCCGACTCGACGACCGCGAGCGAGGCCGGTGAGGTAGGCGACGCAGAAGACGCGAGCAACGCAAGCGATAGCGCCGATGCCCGCGACGCCGACGACGCGTACGACGCCGCGGACACCCGCGACACCTCGTTCGATGCGGGACCGATCACGACCCTCCGCATCCTTGGCCTCGCCGATTGGCAGGGACAGCTCGAGTCGACGGTGGAGCGCGATCCGCTGGCCAAGACGATCACCGACGTCGGCGGCCTCGGGCTGCTGGCGCAGTACGTCGCGGACGAGCGCGCTGCCGAGCCGAACACGGTGCTGGTCTCGTCCGGCGATGCCTTTGGAGCGACGCCGCCTCTCTCGCTGTACGGGGCAGCGCTCGCCGATCAGGCCGCGATCGAATCCCTCGATCTCCTCGCGCTCGACTTCGCCGCCGTCGGCCATCACGAGCTCGATCGCGGTGTCGGTCACCTGCGTGCTCTGAAGGAGCTCGCGTCGTTCCGGTTTGTCGCCTCCAACTTGGACGGGCTCGCCGCGGAGCTCGACGCTGCTGGCGCCACGAAGACCGTCGTTTCGCCGTACGCGACGAAGGTCGTAGGGGGAGTCACCGTCGCGTTCATCGGGATCACCAACCTCGACGCGCCCTCGTTCGTTCTCCCCGGGCGCTTCGGATCCATCGTCGTCAAGGAGCCGATCGCGGCCGCCAATGCCGCGGCAGTTGCGGCACGGGCGGCGGGTGCGCAGGTCGTCGTGGCGCTCGCGCACGTCGGCGCGACGGGAAGCGACGGCACCGGTGCCCCCAAGGGTCCGCTCGTCGAGCTCGCGGCCGGGCTGACCGGCGTGGATCTCGTCATCGGCGGTCACACCGGTGCAGTGATCGCGCGCGCCGTGGGTGCGACCACGGTGCTGCAGCCGGGCGCGCGCGGACGCTCGTACGGGCGCGCGACGATCCGCATACAGGCTGGCGCGGTGATCGGAGTAGAGCCCACCGTGGTCCCGGTCGTCGGGCTCGTGACCCACGTCTTCGAGCCCGGACCGATCTGCACCGAGTCGGACAAGCTCACGGTCTGCGCCAGTCAGAAGTGTGCCTACTCTCCTGCCCTCTCGAGCGGCCGATGCATCGTCGAGTGCGCGACCACCGCATGCCCACTCGGCTTCGCGTGCGACACCGGGACGCAGGAGTGTCGCAGGACCGATAAGGCGCCCGCGGCCGCGGCCGTCGCGAAGCTCGTCCCCTACCGCTCGGCGCTCGCGGCAAAGCTCGATGTGACGATCGGCAAAGCCGCCGGCTCGTACTCTGGTGGGAGCGTCTCGTCGTATCCGGAGCGAAAGGACGAGACCGCGCTCGGCGATCTCATGGCCGACGCCATGCTCGCGCGCTATGCGCCGCTAGGCGCCCGCATCGCGCTCACCAGCGCCTCATCGATCGAGTCATCGTTCCCGGCGGGGTACAGCGCGCCGGTGTCGCTCGTCCGCTACAACTGCCAGCCAAGCAAGTTGTGCGACACCGTGTACGGCGACGTCTACACGGCGTTCCGTGGTGAGCGTTCCCTTGTGCTGCGGAAGATCGCGGGCAGCGTCTTGTGGGCGGTTCTGGAGCATGCGTTCTCGGCGCTCCCGCTGTCCGAAGCGAGGTTCCCGCAGCTCGCCGGCATCCGCGTCGAGATCCAGGCCGGCGCCGCGGCCGGTGCGCGCGTGCGCAAGGTCACGATCGTCGATCCGAGCAAGACGTGTCCGACCGATGCGTGCGACAGCGGCTTCACGTGCGACGTGGTGTCGTCGAGATGCACGCGCGACGTATCGAACACCGATGCGACCGAGTACCTCTTGGTCACGACCGACGTCACCAGCGCCGGCGGTGACGGTTGGGTCGC
>JBKJQC010000729.1:0-7169 GCA_046593995.1 Polyangiales bacterium | reverse complement strand
GTAGTGTGCGGGGTGATCGTGCACGCGTCGACGTCCGCCACGCCCTGCACCAGCGTCGGGGTGGTGTACCCGGTACGCGGCCACGTCGCGAGCACGCGGACACGGAAGTTGAACGTGTTCACTCCCGTGTTCACGTTGAACCGCCAGTTCCTGCCTGCCATGGCGCCGGCCGCGAGGTTGCCGTAGTAGTAGGCGCCGAGGCCGGTGCTCAGGTATCCGTAGCCGACGTTGCCGCCGGTCGCCGTGTAGCCGACGCCCTCTTGCGCGCTGTCGTAGTAGATAGCCGTCGCGCCGGCATCGACGCTGGTGATCTCGATCCAGGTCCGCTCCGCCGCCTGGGAGTTCGGCGCGATGTTGGTCATGTTGATGCGCGCACAGAACTGATTCGCCGCGCAGCTGCCGCTGTCGACGACGGGGGAGGTCGTCGCCGTGGGATTCGCGCTCGCGCCGTAGACCGAGGTCGGCGTGGCGAAGAAGAAGTTCCCTGCGTTCGCCTTCTTGAAGCCCTTGGTGGAGAGGCCCGGCGTGAGCGTGCCCGCATTGTTCAGCGCCGGAGAGAACTCCATGGAGTTCGCGCCGACGTCGACGTGGACATCCCATTCGTCGACGGTGACGTTCGTCGGAACGCGGACGGGTTTTTCGACCGAAGGCTGGCCGGTACGACCATCTCCCGTAGATCCGCCCGTCGAACCGCATCCGACTGCGATCGCAGCGATTCCCACGGTGATGGATGCCGAGTAGTTCCTCATCGCCTTCTCTCCCTGCCTGCCGACGCACGGCGGCTGTCGATGCTCGCTCACCGTAACAGCGGCCGCACGCCTGCGCAACGGATCAGGTGTCGAAAAATGTGTTGCACGCCCCTCCTGCAACGTTCACGCGTTGGGACACTGCAAGCCTCGCACGCGCACCGCTGTGCGCTGCCGGTGGCCGTGACGAGCGACGGACGCGCACTACGGGCAGTTGTTCGACGCGCCCGGGCTACCCTTGAACGTGGCGTTCGTGCCGCCCATCGTCATGGTCTTGTCGGACGTTGCGTCGCACCACACGATGATCGAGCCGTTCGGTCCGCTTCCGAGCGTGGCAGTGCTGCGTTCGCGCGCAACGAGGGGAGCCGGGGTGTAGTTTCCCCCCGTTCCCGCGTTGGGGTGCGTCCCGTGACCCGCCCAGGCAGCCGAGTCAATGCGGGTCGCGGCGCAGAAGAGCTCGACGTAGTCGGCCGCGGTGTCATCGAACGTGGGGCCAAGGTAGGTGGCGCGGGCGGTATAGGGATAGGTGACGCCCGTGGACTCGCGCCGCAGGACCGCGTACTCCCCGGGGGCCAACGTGATCGTCAGGGGTGCGCTCTCCTCGACCACGAAGAGATTCCCGCTGCGGATGGTGCAGCCCTGCAGGGTCACCGGGTACAGCTTCGCGTTGAACAGCTCGACGTACTCCCCGTGCTCGGTGGCGCCCCCGAAGTTGCTTCCACGAACCAGGAATTCGCTGATCACGACGTCGCCGCTGGCAGGCGCCTGCGCGGCCACGGCCGTATCGCTACCAGTGTCGAGCAGGGCGATGTCGGCGCCGAGATCGACCGAAACGGCATCGCTGGCCGAAAGGGTGTCGCCGGTCGAGTCGGCGCTCGCGCCGGTGTCGGTCGATGCGCCGGTTTCCATCGCTCCCGACTCGGGTTTCGCCGTGTCTGTTCCGCCGTCCGCGGCGACCGCGCTGTCGGCCGTTCCCGAGTCGTCCACGGTTCCGTCTCCCGCCGAGTCCGCACCCGCCGAGTCCGTCGCGCTGTCCACGATATCGATCGGGCCGGGATTGGGCTCGTCTTCGCTGCATCCGACGAACAAGGCGACACCCAGGAGCAAGGGAAGGCTACGATTCATGTCGCTATGATACCGAACCGCTCGGCCGGTCGCTCGTCCGGGGACGCGGTGGAGTGACATGGCGCAAGCATGGACGAACGCCGCGGATCTCGGCGCCGAAATCGCCGGTTTCTGGGCACGCGCCGAGTCGTGTCGGCGCGCGCTCGTGGAGGTCGCTCGGGTTGCCGCCCAGGCAGGTGGCCAGTTGGTCGTGATCAAAGGTGTTCACCTCGCCTTCTGCGTTGCCGAGTTCCCCGGCTACCGGCCGATGGCCGACGGCGATGCACTGCTTGTCCGTGGCGACTTCGGTAGCGTGAGGGCGGCGCTCGCGCGTCGATGGCGCGTCCGGCAGGACGACTGGTCGTCGATTTCGGTGACGCTCGACGCGGAACGCGCGGTAGACGTGCACCGCCGCCCCCTCCCCGCGTACTTCGGTCGCCTCGATGCCGGCGCGGTGCTCCGACGGGCCGTGGCTCGCCACGACGTCTTCGGGGCGAACGTGTTGGTTCCCGACCCGACGGACGCGGCGGTGATCGCGATCGCGCACTATGCCAAGGACAAGGTCGGGGCGTTCGGCCATGGCATGCTCGCGACCGACCTCGCTCTGTTGCGTGATCGCGCCGGCGTGACGCCCGCGGTCCTGGCTGCGCGCGTTCGAGAGCACGGCCTGCGTCGTGCCGCGCTGGTCGCATTGTCGAACCTGGACGCGGAGTTCACTCCTTTTCTCGACGCCTGCGCGCCGTCGGAGGTCGAGCGCGCGTGGGCGCGGCTCACCGCTTCGCGCATGGCTCGTAGCGCGCCCGGGCGCCGAACCTTGGGATTCCTGCTCACGCGCTCGATCGGTGACAGCGCGGGCGACATCGTTGCCAATCTGGTGCTCGGCACGATGATCCGTGCGCCGTATCTCGCTCGCGACCTACTTCAAAGGAAAAGCTGAGGAGATGCCGTTTCCGCTGCTCGCACATCAGGCGGTCGTGCTCCCGCTGAAGCTGCGATGGCCAGCAGCGTTCAGCGGAACCGCGCTCTGCATCGGCAGCCTCGCACCCGATCTCGAGTATCTGCTCGGGGACCGCGGCCCGGGTCTCGGTCACACGCTCGGCGGCCAGTTCGCCTTCTGCCTGCCGATCACGGTCGTCGCGACGTGGGGCGTCTCGAGACTCGTAGTCCCCGCCTTCGCGTCATCGGGGAGCACGCCGAGCGTCTCGGCTGGCGGCGTGCAGCAGACGTCCCTCGCGGTCGTCTGCTACAGCGCGTTGGTCGGCAGTGCGTCGCACGGGCTGCTCGACGGGCTCACGCACCGAGACGGATGGGGCGTGCGAATCTTTCCGCATCTCGCAGACGACGGAGGCGTTTTCGCGTCGCGAGCGCGACTGCTGCAGTACGGCATCTCGATCGCGCTGTCGGTGACGGCGATCGTCCTGCTCCTGCTGTGGCGCCGCACGCGGCATCCTCGCCCCACGTGGAGAATTCCGACTGCCGCGTGGGCGGGCGCCTTCCTCGGCGGCATGTTCGGGGTGCGGCAAGCCGGCGACGTGATCCGCGCACCGATCCTCTACTTCGTCGATGGAACCCTTCATGCGTGGGGGTATCTGCTCTTCTCGTTCGTCGTTTTCGGGTTCGTCGGCGTCTGCGTGGCGGCGGGGCTGAGCCTCTGGCTCGGTTCGAGACGCACACGTGCGTGACGGTCGGCGCTCGGTCGGGTACGAAGGCGGTCATGCTGTCCGTGGGCGTGTTGGCGTTCGCGCTGCTCGCTCCACTCCTCGCGTTCGGCGCGGTGACGGACTGGGGGCTCGCGGTCGCTTTGGGAGCGTCGGTGCTGTGGGCCGGCTACGTGTCGTGGCTTCGCGCGCGCGCTCCGACGGGATGGTCGGTCCGACTCGCGAGCGCTGCGCTGTGGGGCGCCGTGGTCTGGTGCGGGCTGCAGCTGCTCCCCCTCCCCGCGACCATCCTGCGAAGGCTCACCCCTCACGGGGCCGAGATCTGGTCGAAGGCCGAGCGCTTGCTCGGCGACGCGGCTTCGTCGCATCCCATCACCGTCGATCCGCCGGCGACCGCGTTCATGCTCGTGGTGGCGATCTGTGTCGCGCTCACGTTCACCGCGTCGGTCCGCTACGCGAGCGACAAGGACGCGCGTGTGCGGCTTCTCTACGCGGTCGTCCTCGCAGTGGTTGTGCTCGACCTCGTCGCGATCGCGCATCGCGCCGCCGGGCTCGACAAGGTGTTCGGAGTGTATGCACCGCGATACGCGACCGGCCGAATCTTCGTCTCCCCGTTGATGAACACGAACCACGCCGCCGCGGTCGCGGGCATCGCGCCGCCTGTCCTGGTGGGGCTCGCGCTCGACGGAAAATTCGGCGCGCGCGCGCTCGCGGCGCTGGGAGTCGTGACTTCGGGTGCCGTCGCCATCCTCAGCTTGAGCCGGAGCGGCATGCTGGTCTTCGCGCTCGAGATGGCGGCGATGACCGTCTATGCGCTGACGAAACGCGGAACCATCCAGCAGCGCACGGCGCGAGCCGCCTTTGCCGGCCTCGCGACGGCGGGCGCTCTCGCGGCCGCGTTCTTGGTCGGTTCCGAGCACATCGTCACCAAAGCCACGAACGTCAACACGTCGAAGCTGCGCGTCCCATTGCAGGCCACCAAGTTGGTGCGCGATTTCTTCTGGACCGGAGCGGGGCGCGGAGCGTTCGAGACCACGTTCCCTGCATACGAGCTCGGGCTGCCGGGGGCAGTGCGCTACACGCACGTCGAGAACTGGCCGATGCAGATCGCGTCGGACTTCGGCGTCCCCTTCACGATTCTGTTCGTCGCGCTGCTCACGATGGCCGTGGCCTCTTCGAAGCGAGCGTTCGAACGACCGACGTACGTGGGCGCCGTCGTCGCGCTGGTCGGCTTGGTCATCCACGACCTCTTCGACTTCTCGATGGAGTTTGCGGCGACCGCCATGCTCGCTGCGCCGTTGCTCGCGACGGTCACCACTGCAGGGCTCCGCCGCGAGGCGCCCCCCCCGCCGCACACGCGCTGGTTCCTCCCGATCGTCGCCGCGCTCGGTGCGATCGTCGGCGGACTCGCCCTGCGCGAAGCCTGGGCACACCGACTGGACGAGGATCAGACCGCGGTCACGTCGCTCACGAGCACGCCGGCGGGTGACGCGCTCGGACCCGCGATCGCCTCCGCGCTGCGTCGACACCCCGCCGATCCGCACTTCTACGCGCTGGAGGGCGTGCGGCGTCTGCGCGACGTTGCCGCGGGTGCGTTCCTCGTGCGGTCCGTGGAGCGCGGGCCGAATCGCGGAATGACCCATGTGTGGCTCGCGCGCTGGTTCGCACTCCATGGACGCAAACCCCAAGCGTGGGCCGAGCTCCGCGGACTGCTGGCGATCGACCCGGCCTACGCGCCGACGGTGGTCGTCGAGATGGTACGGCTCGACGCCGAGATCGCCGAGCTCGAAGCGGTGGTGACCGACGAAGTGACGGCCGGCCTGGTGGCATCGCACCTCGACGCTCGAGGGCGAAAGGCGGAGGCCGAAGCGATGGACGCTTCGACGATCGCGCGCTTCCCGCCGGCGATGGACGCGCGCATTCGTCAGATCCGCCGCGCGCGCGGAACCGATCAGGAACGGGCGCGGCGTCTCGCGCGCGAGATGCTCGCCCTCTCGCCGAAAACATCGGAGGCATGGCTGCTCGCGGCGGAGCTCGAGCCCACGGACCTCGAGGCGGAGAAGACGCTGCTCGCTGCGAAGCCCGTCCTCGGGGACGATGTCGCCATCCTCGAAGCGCTGACGCGGCGGCGCGGTCTGCGCCTCGGTGTGCCCGCCATCGCCGACGACCTGGCGAGACTTCAGATCGCGTACGAGGCGATCGGTGCGCCGCCCGCGAAGCTCCCAGTCTTGAAGGCGGAGATCGAGCTCGCGCGCAATCGACCGAGCGCGGCGTTGCGGTACTTCCTGGATGCTGCGGCCGCGGCTCCCGAGGAGCTCAGCTACCTCGAGCGCGCCGCGACCCTCGCGAGCAGCACCGGGCAGACGGCTTTGGCGCAATCGCTCTGGTCACGCCTGGTGACGATGCGACCGGAAGATCCCCGCTACCGTGACGGCCTACAGGCGGCGGCGGCGGCAGCGAGCTCGTACGCACCGCTGCCGGTCCCATCAACGGGCCCGTCGACCGGGCCGTGAACGGACGCTGGTTCCGCTCGGGACAACACGGGACCCGTGTGGTAGGAGTCCGCCCCGCATCTTGGCGATCACCTGAATGCGGCGTGCACGCGACGCCACTGATTGCCGAGAACGCCGAGCGAAGCACCGATGAGCACGACGGAAGCGGTTTCGGCGGACAATTCGCGAGGGATGCGGGCTCCCGTCGTCCTGCCCCCGGAGGCGTCCGGGCCCGAGCTGCTGTCGCAGGCGAACGTTCTCCGCCTCTTCAGAAAGCACTGGCTGATCGTCCTCGTCTGCATGGCCGCGACGACGGCGCTGTCGTTTTTCTACACCATCGGCCAGCCGAAGGTTTACCGCTCGGAGGCGCTGCTTCGGCTCGATCCGAACCCGCCCAAGCCGCTCGGCAACCGCGTCGAGCTGATGTCCGATCAGACGAGCTGGTGGAACCGTCGCGAGTTCTTCGAGACCGAGCTGCGCGTCATGCGTTCGACGCGGATCGCCGCGGCAACCGCGCGCCAGTTGGCGCTGCACGCCGACCCCGGTTTCTTCGGTGTGAAGCCGGGCGCGCCGTTCAAGCCGGGCTCGCCCGACGACGCGGCAAGAGTCCTCGCGGGGAGGCTCTCCGTAGAGCCGGTGAAGGACTCGAGCCTGGTTTTCGTCCGTCTCGACGATACCGATCCCAAGCGCGCGCAGCGCATCCTGCAGACGCACGTTCGGATCTATCTCGACCAGAACCTCGAGCATACCGCTGCGCTCTCGACCACGGCGCTCGAGTGGCTGAACGATCAGCTCGGCACGTTGAAGGACGACCTCGAGCAGAGCGAGCGGGCGCTTTCAGACTTCAGGACGAAGAACAACGTTCTCTCGATCTCGCTGGAGGACCGCCACAGCCTCATCACCAGCCAGCTCGAGGCGGTGATCAAAGAGATCACGAGCCTCGAGATCAAGCGCATGGAGCTCGCCGCGCGCCACTCCGAGCTCGCGAAGGTGAAGCTCGAGGATCCGCTCTCCGCGCCGAATCCGGAGATCCTCGCCAACTCGATCATCTCCGTGCATCGAGCCGCGTACGCAGGACACCTCAAAGAGGTGGAAGAGCTCTCCGTCACGCTCGGTGACAACCACCCGAAGGTCCAGGTGGTTCGCGCGAAGCTCGACGCCGAGCGGAA
>JBKJQC010000703.1:0-7254 GCA_046593995.1 Polyangiales bacterium | reverse complement strand
CGCGGGCGGAATCGGCACCTGCCAGCTCCTCGCGAAGGACACCTCTTGCGGCGCAGACGCGTGCGTCGGATCGACGCTCACGATGGCCGCGCGGTGCGATGGTACGAGCGCCGCCTGCCCCGCTCCGGCCCCCAAGCCTTGTGCGGGCTCGCTCGTGTGCGCGGACGCGAAGACCTGCAAGACCTCGTGCGCGATCGGTACCGACTGCGCGACGGGCAGCTGCGATCTCGCGACGGCGAAGTGCGTCGAGTCACCCGTGGACGGGGGCACCGTCGTCGATTCGTCGCGCCCCGTCGACGGCGGCGCCGTCGCCGAGGTAGGTGCTCCGACGCTCCCCGCGAAGCCGACGGTGTCCCCGTTCGAACGTTGCAACAACGGCGCCGACTGCCCGAGCGGCTTCTGCGTCGACGGCGTCTGCTGCAACACCGCGTGCGCGGATCGCTGTCATTCGTGCGCCCTTCTGTCGTCCCCCGGCCTCTGCACGCTCGAGCCGATCGGCGTCGATCTGCGGAGCGAGTGCGGTCCTGCGAATCAATGCCTCGGAACGTGCGACGGTTCCGGTGCATGCATCGGCGCGGGCCCGGGCACGATGTGCGGTCGCAATCGCTGCACCGGGCCGAGCGCCGGCGCGGGCCCCGCGTACTGCAGCGCGCCGGGCGCGAAGTGCCCGCTCGACGGTGTCGTCCCGTTCGACTGCCTCCCGTACGCTTGCGAGCCAGCCTTCGGCGCGTGCCTCACGGCGTGCGTGAACAGCGACGACTGCGCGCGCGACTTCATCTGCGACGTCACGAGCAAGACCTGTGTGCCGAGCCCCGCGCCTGCGCCGGCCGACGAAGGATGCACGATCGGTCGGGGCCGCGTCGGAGCCTCGGGGCTCGGCCTGTACGTGATCGCGATGCTCGCGACAGCACGCAGACGTGCGGCTCAGGCTGGGCGTGGGCGCAGCCGTTCTCGGATCGTCGGCCACGTCTTGTAGAGCTTCCACAGCATCATCACGATCGCGAGCACCCACACGATCCATAGCGTGTGAATGGTGTACTTGAAGACGAACTCCTTCGTGCTCCCCGGCGTGAGCAGCTTCGGGAGGGCGTTCCGGTGATGGAGCGCGAGGAAGTCCATCAGGATCGCGACCGTGATGTGGACGAGGAAGCCCGCGTAGATGCTCTTCGTCTTCATCGAGAGCGAGCCGAGGACGGTGCCGGCGACGATCGCCCCGCACGCCTCCAGATAGGGCTTTCCGTAGTGGATCATGCAGTAAGGCACGACCATCGCGAAGATCGCCCCGACCCCGAAGATGCGGCACGCGCGCACCCACCACCCGCGGAAGAAGATCTCGAGCGCGAAGAACTGCCCGATGTACATGACCTCCCAGATCCCGAAGTCCATCCAGGAACGCGAGGCGCTCTTGTAGAACGGGTAGTAGGTGCCGAAGTCCGGCTGCTTCGCCACGACGATCATCACCGGGATCATCACGCTGACGAACAGCGCGTAGATCCACGCGTGCTCGAGGAACCCGCGG
Organism: Polyangiales bacterium; assembly: GCA_046593995.1. GTDB lineage: Bacteria > Myxococcota_A > Polyangia > Polyangiales > JADJMO01 > JALHOE01. The sequence continues at coordinate 5,735 of JBKJQC010000703.1, read as the reverse complement.
CCGCGGAGCCCGAAGTCGAGGACGCTGTCGCGGAAGAAGATCAGGCGCCAGACGACGAGCGGTAGGAGGTAGCCGCCGATGCGGGTGAAGGCCCACCACGAGAGCGCGTAGAGCTCGTCGAACTTGGAGATCTTGACCCAGCCGAGCGGGTTCGCAATCTCCTTCGCGACGAGCCACTTGCGCACGACCTCGTCGAACGTCGCGCGACCGCCGTAGTACTCCTGCAGCGTGAGGATCACCGCCCCGAGCGCGAGGCAGACCACGGGGCGGTAGTCGATCTTTCGCTCCGCGAGCAGCGACGCGCGATACGCGTGCGCCTCCTCGTCGAGCGCGAACCAGGTCTTGCGGAAGAACAGCCAGACGAGCGGCGCGAGCGCGAGCAAGAGCGGGATCGGCACCGCCCACTTCACGTGCGGCTGCTCGATCCAGAGCATGAGCGCCTTGCCCGCGCCGTGCACCGGCGGCGCCGGGACCGAAGGCGCGTGCGCGACGCTGACGTCGCCGGCGAGCCGCAGCAGGTCCTGGATCATGCGCCCGACGAAGCGGCGCCCGCGAGGATCGTCGCTTTGCGGAGGCGCTCGATGCTCTCGTCACGGCCGAGGATCGCGATCGTCTGGTCGAGACCTGGCGACACCGTGCGGCCCGTGAGCGCGACGCGCGCGACTTGCGCGACGTCCTTGAGCTGCAGCCCCCTCCCCACGAGCCACGCCTCGAGCGCCTCGTGCACCACCTTCTGCGCGGCACCGATGCCCTGCTTCGGCCACGCAGCGAGCGTCTCGACGAAGCTCGTGACGTCGGTCAGCACGGGGACCGCGGCCTTCACCAAGAGCCTCTTCGCCTTCTCCTCGACGACGACCTCGGTGCGGAAGAACGGCTCGAGCCAGTCGGCCGCCTCGACGTACGTCTTCGCGCGGTCGCGGATGAATGGGATCGCGCCCGTGAGCGTGTCGTCGTCGACCTCGATCGCGCGGGCGCGGAGGAAGCGCCCCGCGTGACGCGCATACTCCGCGGTCTCCGTGAGCGCCTCGCTCTTCAGGTGCTCGTGGTTGATCGCGAGGAGCTTCTTGGTGTCGAACTTGCCGTCCGACTTGTTGCAGTGCTCCCAGTCGAAGGCGGCGATCATCTCCTCGCACGAGAAGACTTCCTTGTCGCCGTGCGACCAGCCGAAGCGCACGAGGTAGTTGAGGAGCGCGTTCGGCGAGTAGCCAGCGCTCTCGTACTCGGCGACCGACACCGCGCCGTGCCGTTTGCTCAGCTTCTCGCCCGACGGCGCGAGCATCATCGGGAGGTGCGCGAAGCGCGGCGGCTCGGCACCGAACGCCTCGTAGAGCATGAGCTGCGGTGGCGTGTTCACCATGTGATCGCGGCCGCGCGCGACGAGGCTGATCTTCATCGTCAGATCGTCGACCACGGCGCCGAAGTTGTAGAGCGGGACGCCGTCGCTGCGGAGGAGCACGAAGTCTTGCTGGGCGCTGTTCGGCGTCTTCACCTCGCCGAACACCATGTCCGTGTACGTCGTCTCGCCCGCGGTATCGGTCGCGAAGCGGACCACGTGTACGGACTCGCGCGGATGGTTCGCCTCCCGACAGGTGCCCGGATAGCGAAAGCTCGCCTTGTGATCCTTTGCCTTGAGCGCGGCGCGCGCCTCGTCGAGCTGCTCCTTGGTGCAGGTGCAGCGATAGGCCTTCTTCTTCGCGATGAGCACCTCGGCGTGCTCGCGGTAGAGCCCGAGCCGCTCCATCTGCGTGTAGGGGCCGTACTCGCCGCCCGCTTCCGGGCCCTCGTCCCAGTCCATGGCGAGCCAGCGCATGCTGTCGAGGATCACGCGACGGCTCGCCTCGGTGCTGCGCTCTTGGTCGGTGTCCTCGATGCGAAGCACGAACGCCCCGCCGCTCTTCCGGGCCCAGAGCCAGTTGAAGAGCGCCGTGCGCACGCCGCCGATGTGCAGGTAGCCGGTCGGCGACGGTGCGAAGCGGAAGCGTTCCTTCTGCGTCGTCATGAGGTCTCCCCGAGAGGTCGATCGGTCGATCGGTCGATGGGTCGACCTCGGTGGGCCGGCGCATAGCAGGTCGGGGACGGCGCGGGCAGGCTCGCGAAACCCCCGGGGTATTGCGCGCTCGGGCCGCGGCCGGCGCGATCGACGTGCCGCGCGTCACGGGCCTCTCTCGCGGAGGATCGCGATGCTGGTTGCCATCCCCTCGGTGTGTTGCCTAGCGTCCCGTCTCTCACGTGCGGATCCTCATCCTGTCGCGCAGTGCCACGCTGTACTCCACGACGAGGCTGGTCCTCGCCGCGCGCGCACGCGGCCACGAGGTCGACGTCGCGGACGCGCTGTCGTTCTACTTGTGCGTGAAGCGCGGGCGGCCCGAGATCTATTACCGAGGCGAGCCGCCGCCGCGCTACGACGTCGTGATCCCACGCATCGGCGCGAGCATCACCAACTACGGCCTCGCCGTCGTGCGGCACTTCGAGATGATGGGTGTGCCGTGCCTCAACGGCGCGGTTGCGATCGCGCGTTCTCGCGACAAGCTGCGCGCGATGCAGCTCCTCACGAAGAAGGACATCGACGTCCCGATCACGGTCTGCGCGCGCACGCCGAAGGACCTCGATCTGATGCTCGAGCTCGTCGGCGGCACGCCCGTGATCGTCAAGCTGCAGCAGGGCACGCAGGGGATCGGCGTGATGATCGCGGAGACCCGCCAGGCCGTCTCTTCGTTGCTCGAGACCCTGTGGGGCATGGGCCAGGAGATCGTCGTCCAGCAGTACATCGCCGAGAGCAAGGGGCGCGACGTGCGCGCCTTCGTCGTCGGCGGGCGCGTCGTCGCCTCGATGCGTCGCTCCGCCAAGGCCGGCGAGTTCCGCTCGAACCTCCACCGCGGCGGCGCCGGCCAGGCGATCGATCTGAACACCGTCTACCAGCGCGCGGCCGTGGCGGCGACCAAGGTCATGGGACTCGAGGTCGCCGGTGTCGACATGCTCGAGAGCTCGACCGGCCCGAAGATTCTCGAGATCAACTCGTCGCCGGGGCTCGAGGGGATCGAGCGTGCGACGAACATCGACGTCGCCGACAAGATCCTCGCGCGCGCGGAGCGCTTCGTCGAACGGCGACTGCGCCGTGGGACCGGGGACGCCGTCATCGAGGCCGAGCGTCGCCGGCGTCGGCTGGCCTGAGCACCCGCGTCGGGCCCTGCCGAAGCGGGGTGGGCGCTCGCGTCCCGAAGCCGGACGCTGTGGTACGCTGCCTTCACTTCCGATGTCTCGCGCTTCGCCTCCTGCCCTGCCCGGGCTCCATTCCGGCGAGACGCCGATCGATCGGGCGCTCACGCTGCGGCTCGCGGGCGAGAAGGAAACGGCCCTGCGCTGGGCGGCGGCGGCGCTGCAGACGGAGCCCGAGCTCCCCTCCGCGCTTCTGTTGGTCGCCGAGCTCCTCGCCGAGCTCGGTCGCAAGGATCCAGCGCGCGAAGGCCTCGAGGTGTGCGTCGTGCGCGCGGTCGACTCCGGGTTGCTCCCCCTCGCGGTGGCCGCGTGCGTCGCGCTCAAGCGACTCGGTGCCGACCCGACGAAGAGCTTCGACACCGTCGCCGACGCGTTCCACAACGGGTCTGCGCGGCTCGACGACGACGGCCACGGCGCCCCTCCGCTCCCTCCGAAGCGCGATCATCAGCCGCTCTCGTCGCTGCTGACCGGCCCGTCGCTCCTCAACAAGGGCGTCGAGATCCTGCGCGCGGCGACGGCCACGATGAAGGAAGCGATCCGCGACGACGCGCCGCCGCCGATGGTGCAGCGCGTCCCGCTCTTCTCGGCCCTGAGCCGGAGCGGGCTCCGCGCGCTGATCGAAGCATTCGACGTGAAGGTGGTCGCGGCGGGCGGCGTCGTCATCGAAGAGGGCTCTCCCGGCGCCGAAGCGTACATCGTGGCGCGCGGTGAGCTCGAGGTCCGCCGCGGGGCCTCGTCCGGAGCGGAGGACGGCGTGGTCCTCGCGCGGCTGCAGAACGGCCAGGTGTTCGGCGAGATGGCGCTCGTGTCGCGGGCGCCGCGTGCCGCGAGCGTGATCGCGTCACGGCCGTCGATCGTCCTCGTCGCGCCCATCGAAGCGCTCGAGCGCGTGGCGGCGCGCGCGGCCGAGGTCGGTGAGCAGCTCGCGACCTTCTGCCGCGAGCGCATGCTGCAGAACCTGCTCCGCACCTCGGCGATCCTCGGCGCCGTCGATCCGGCGGAGCGCGAGGGCCTGGTCTCGAGCTTCGAGACGAAGACGTTCGAGCCCGGCGAGACGCTCATCCACCGCGGCGAGACGCACTCCGGTCTGCACCTGATCGCCTCGGGCGAGGTCGAGGTCGCGACCGCCGAAGGGGGCGAGAAGCTGGTGCTCGCGAAGCTCGGGCCGGGCGAGGTCGTCGGCGAGGTGGCGATGATCCTCCGCCGCCCTGCGGTGGCCGACGTCGTCGCCGTCCATCCGACGGTGACGCTCCACCTCTCGGTCACCCACTTCATGGAGATCCTGAAGAAGCACCCGACGCTCCTCGCGCAACTCTACGAGCTCGCGATCAAGCGCGACGACGAGACGTCGAGCGTCGTCGCCCAAGAGGCGACTTCGGCCGACGAATGGGTCATCGTCTGAGCCATGCGCGTCCTCCTCACGGGCTTCGGTTCGTTCGGTGACGTGCTCGACAATCCGACCGCGCGGCTCGCCCTCCGGTTCGACGGCGCGGTCCTTCGTACATCCTCCGACGTGATCGAGGTCCGCGGCCTTTCGCTCCCGACGTCGTTCGCGCGCGCGAAAGAGCTCGTCCTCGCTGCGCGTGACGTCGACGCGATCGTGATGCTGGGCGTGGCCGAGAGCGCCTCGGAGCTTCGCGTGGAGCTCCGCGGGATGAACTGCGACGAGGCGCGCATCGCGGACGTCGACGGAGCCACGCCGCGCGCGAAGATCGCCGCAGGCGCGCCGGATGCGCTTTCGACGACCATCGATGCGGAGGGGCTCGTTTTCGCGATCGCGGCGAGCGGTGCGCCGGTGCGCGTCTCGCAGTCTGCAGGCGCCTACGTCTGCAACCACACGCTGTTCGAGGTGCTCCGACGCGGCACGCTGCCGACCGCGTTCGTCCACCTCCCGCCCGACCCGGAGACCACGCGCGTCCCGCGTGAGAACGCGGTGCGATTCGTGGTGCTCGAGCGCGCGGTCGCGGCGCTCCTCGCGGCGCTACCGGGGCTCTTGAATGGCCGAGCTGATTCCCGCTCGCCCGACCGCAGATCGGACTGAACACGGAGGCACGGAGGTTCGAGAGTCTGCCGATCGCGGCCGCGCTCTCTCGCCGCTCGTCGACGCGATCAGGGCCTCGCCCTCGAGTTCACCTCGGAGCGAAGCGCGCACCAGCACTTCACGTGCCTCCGTGCTTCCGCGCCTCCGTGTTCAATCGATCACGCACGCCGACTTCGAGGTGTCGTCAGCCGCCCGGGCGAGGAAGCGCACCAGCGCCTGGGTCTTCGGGATCAAGGTCGCGATCTCGACCTGCTCGTCGAGCGTGTGGAAGCCCTTTCCGCGCGGGCCGAGGCCATCGATCGACGCGATGCCCATCGCCGAGGACGTGCTCGCGTCGGAGCCTCCGCCGACGAGCGGTGACTCCTCGGCCGAGAGCCCGGACACGACCGCGCACTCGGCGTAGCGGCGCATCAGCGCGCGGCTCGCGTCGGTCGCCTCCATCGGAAGCCGGGCGACGCCGCCGTCGATGTCGAGCGTC
>JBKJQC010000650.1:0-2836 GCA_046593995.1 Polyangiales bacterium | reverse complement strand
CTCGGAGGCTCGAGAGTCTGCCGATCGCGACGCTTCGAGGCCTGGCGCCAGAGCCCGTCCCTCGATGCGATCGCCGCCGAGGGACGGACTCTGGCGCCAGGCCTCGAAGCGTCGCGATCGGCAGACTCTCGAGCCTCCGAGCCTCCGTGCCTCCGTGTTCAATCGATCAGGTACGCCGAGTTCGAGAATCGAGATCGCTGACTTCGACCGACAGCCCGCGGAAGCGCCGGCGCGCGTTGTCGGCGGACTGCAGCGCGACGTCCTCCGGGGTCGCGTTGCGCAGGCCTGCGAGGTAGCGCGCGGTGTACACGACGTACGCGGGCTCGCAGGTCTTTCCGCGCAGCGGCACGGGCGCGAGGTAGGGCGCGTCGGTCTCGACCAGGAAGCGATCGCTCGGAACGAACCGTCCGACCTCTTGGATCGCCGTCGCGGTCTTGAAGGTGATGATGCCGGAGAACGAGAGATCGAACCCCAGATCGAGCGCGCGGCGCGCGAACGGGAGATCCTCGCTGAAGCAGTGGATGACGCCGCCCATGTCGCGCGCGCCTTCGGACTCGAGGATGTCGAGCACCTCTTGTCCGGCGGAGCGCGTGTGGATGACGATCGGTTTCTTCACCTCGCGCGCGACCGAGACGAAGCGGCGGAAGACGGCCTGCTGCACGTCGCGCGGCGAGTGGTCGTAGTGGTAGTCGAGCCCGATCTCTCCCACGGCGGCGACCCGGGGATCGCTCGCGAGCGAGCGGAGATCCGCGACCGTCTCGTCGGTGCAGAGGCGCGCGTCGTGCGGGTGGACGCCGACCGCTGCGACGATGTCGTCGTGACGGTGTGCGAGCTCGACCGCGTCGTGCGCCTCGCGCGTCGTCTCACCGACCCCGACGACGACGAAGCCGCGCACGCCGGAGGCGCGTGCGCGCGCGAGGATCGCCTCGGCGTCCGCGCGCCGTCCGTCCTTGCCGCTCGCCTCGCGACTGCTGACGGCGACGTGACAGTGGCTGTCGACGAGCCCTTCGAGCACCGGCACGGTCATGCACTACGCACTCTACCAATTCGTGAGGGGGCGCACGTATGCCACGATGTCGAGCATGCTCCCGCTCGCGGTCGACCTCGCGTACTCGATCCTCTCGCCGGAAGAGGCGCCGCGGGTCGACGTCGGGCGATGGACGAGCCAGGCCCGCTCGTTCTTCGACTGCGATCTCGCCTTCGTGCAGACGCTCGCGGCGGTCTTACCGACCACGGCCGCGTTCGAGATCGACGTCATCGCGAAGAGCACGACGCGCGTCTCCCTGCGAACGTTCCCCTGCGCGGACGGCGCCGACGTCATGGCCGCTGCGGATCGTGCGGTGGTCGCCATCGGCGGCGCCGGCATGGACGCGCTCGTCGCCAGGGCCAAGCGGATCTGGCAGGTGGCGCTCGCATGCGAAGGAGATCCGCGCGCCCCGCTCGCGCTGGCGGGCATCCTTGCGTCGACCCTGCTCGGTCCGATCGTTCCCCCGGACGCAGCGACGATCTTCGGCACGCGCGGCGCGCGCACGCGACTCGCAGCGGAGGGATGGCCGTGATTCGCGAGAACGGAGTCAGCGCTTGCCGATCGCGAGGATGTTCCGTGCGCGTTCGCCTGCGTAGGACCACGCGCGGTCGAACACGTCGCGTGGCACCGCGAGATCCTCGCGCGGGGGTGGCCCCGGATCGTGCACGCGGAACGAGGTCTCGTCGCACCCCTTCACCACGACGAAGTGCCCCGCGAACCCCGGCTCGCCGCGGAGCGCGCGGCCGTTGACGTTGCAGATCACGACGTATCCGCGTGCGAGGAGCGCTTCGATGTCCTCGGCATCGGGCACCCGTCGATCGATGGACGCGGCCTCGACGAAGCGCTTCGCGAGGATCATCTCTGCGTCGACGAGCGTGCGCGCCGCCGCCTCGCGACCGATCTCGTCGCCGTAGAACGCCGTCAGGTAGCTCTCACCCTCGCGCGCGAAGGTCTCGTAGTCGAAGACCTCGATGCATTGGACGTCGAGCCCTTGCTCGGCGAGCCACAGCGCGCCGGAGGTCGGCCACGTCCACAGGCCGTCGACCTTGTGGGTCGCCTCGTCGAGGCGCTGCCACGAGAGCTCCTGCTCCGGCAGGAGATACCCGAGCACCATCCTCAGCGCCGCTTGGAAGCAGTGCGTGCGGTCGGGATTCGCGACGAACGGAACGGAGAGGTCCAGCCCTCGAAAGCTAGCGCTTCGGCCGCAAACGCGCAGCGGCAACGTCTTCGGGTCCGATTCGGGGGACGCGCGCGGCTCAGTCCGCCGCGTAGAAGCAGCCGGTACCCGAGCACTTGTACCCCTTGAGGGCCTTGCAGTCGGTGTTCTTGTTGCACTCTCTCTCGCACCATCCTTGCGCGTGCTGGTTCCATCCGTCGGGGCAGCTCTTCATCTTGGGTCCCGCGAAGGTCGACACGTAGAGCCAGCCCTGCCGGCGGACGTTCGTGTTCGGGTCGGTGTAGCGGACGCGGTACCACTCGAAGATCTCGGCCACGAGCGTGATCTCGGTGCCCTTCTGGAGCGTGGCGATGATCGTCTGATCCTTCGGCGCCTTGTGCACGCGGGCGGCGGGGACCGTGATCTTGCGGAGGCCGCGCGCCGGGTTCTCGTCCGGAAAGGTCTTCGCGCCCATCAGCGGTGCGTCTTCGTACGCGTCGGACTTCGATTTCGCGTCGCTGGTCTCGCTGCCCGCGTCTCCGGCTTCCGAGGCGGCGTCCTCGAGGAGACCCGCGTCGTCGTCGACCTCGTCGAAGATCGGGCTCACCCGAAGCTGATTGCCGGTGTCGGCGGCGACGAGCGCGCTCGTCGAG
>JBKJQC010000429.1:0-4964 GCA_046593995.1 Polyangiales bacterium | reverse complement strand
TTCCGCTCGTAGGAGGTGCCACCGCGCCCGGCCATGTCTTAGCCGCCGGCGTCGAACTTGTGCTCCACCCCGGCGTGGAGCGAGAACGTGTCGCGGAACCCGCGCGCCTGCGCGAGCTCGCCGACCGTGTACGGGTCGGGGAAGCCGGTGACGTTCCGCAGCTTGATGCCATCGCCGCTCGGCGAGATCGAGATCTGGTCGTGCATCGACCACGCCTCGTAGAAGACGGCGAGCTCGAGGCGCGTCTGCTTCTGCTTGCCGAGCCGCGTCTCGATCCCGAGCCGGACGATGGCGGGCAGCTTGAACTTGACCCGCGCGCTGTCCCCCTCGACCGAGGCGTCGCGGAAGACGGCGGCGGTCGGCAGGCGCAGCTTCACGGAGGCCGGCGCGTTGATCCAGAAGGGGAGCTGCGCGGAGCCGCCGATGCGCACCTCGGCGGTGTCCGAGCTGAACACCTTCGCGATGAAGCCGGCGTTGCCCGACGGCGCGACGATGGGACCGACGGTCAGCTGCGTGACCGCGTCGTACGCGGGATCCTCCTGCGCGCAGATCAGTCGGTCGGGCGGGCACGCGCTGAACGCGAGGCGCGAGGCGAAGGTGCCGACCATCATCTGGATGCCGGCGCCGATCGCGAAGTTGTCGCTCGGTTTGTGCGACGCCCAGAGGCCGAGGATCGCGAGCGCGGAGCCGTCGAGCGTGTAGAGCGAGTAGCGCTGCGGCGGCGGCACCGACCGCCCGTTGAACTGCACGTCGGTCTCGGGATACGAGGTGAGCGCGCTGTACGGCGCGAGCACTCCGGCCGCGAAGTTCCACTTCTCACCGGCCCCGAGATCGTTCGAGATCGCGAGCGTCGGGAGCGGGAGCACCGGCGACGTGCCGCTCACCTCGGGGAAGTAGTTGGTCCCCTGCACGGTCGACTCGCCGGTCGCCGGATCGCGGACGAGCGAGCGACGCTGGAACGACGACGAGAACCGCAGCCACGACATGTCCGCGAGGACCGCGTTCCCCGCGAAGGCGAGCCCGGCGGGGTTGTACCAAATCGATCCGAGATCGTCGGCGCCGGCGACGAACGCGCCCGCACGTCCGACCGGACGGACTCCCCGGTCCGAGAAGTAGAGCCCTGCACCGCTCGCAGCGGCGGAGGACGCGACCACTGCGACACAGCTAGCGACGGCGAAGAGTCCCCTCTTCGCACGCCGCGCTATCAGCCCCGGGAGGGGCCCCTCTGGGGAGGGGCCCGAAGTCCGTCGCTTCATGGCGTGTTGCGGTTCTTCACGATGGCGTAGAACTGCTCGAGACCGCGGGTCTTGTCGGTGAGGAACTCGTCGACGTTCTGCGCGACGGTGCCGTAGTCGACCGGCTCGAAGGTCGGATCGAGATCCGTCGGCTTCGCGCGATGGATGTCGCTGACGACGTCCATCAGCACCTCGATCGGCGTGACCTGCGTCTTGCCGATGGGCCTGACCGCGTTCGCCAGCACCTTGGGGATGACGCGACGCTTGCCGTGCGCGCTCGCGAAGTCCACCGAGGTCTCGACCTTGCCGAGCTTCTCCATGAGATCGAGCGTGCGCTTGAGCGCGCCGTCGGGCGACGCCGAGATGGCGAGCATGTGATAGAGCGGCACCATGTTGGTCTCGTCACCCATCACCTGCAGCAGGTCCTGCACGGCGGTGAGCGTGCTCGCGAGCGCGTCTGCGGCGCCGGCCTGCGTCGCGAGGTAGACGAGCAGATCGCCCACCGCGTCGCGCGCGACCTTGTCGGCGTAGATCTTCTCCTGCACGTCGAGCGCGGCCGAGAGGATCGGGCTCTCCATCGAGTCGGTGAAGCTCCTCACGAGACCCTTGGTGACCCAGGCGTCGAAGTCGCCAACGGCCTTGTGCTCGGCGATGCGGTCCTCGAGGACGTCCATCAGGATGGGCGCGCTCGCACGGATCGCACCGTTCTTGAAGCGCGACTTCGTCGGATCGCCGCCGTCGGCCTCGACGCTGAGGAACTGATCGACGAGTCGGCTCCGCGCGGCGCGCCACTTCTGGTGCTCCGCGTTCTCGAAGCGCTCCTTCTCGGTCGCGCCCGGCCACATGCGGTCGAACTTGTTGATGGCGTTGGCGAACAGGTAGTAGAGCGTGACCTGCGGAACGGCGGTCTTGCCGTCGTTCCACGTCGTCGCTGCGCTGCCGTCACGGTTCGTGAGCGACATCGCCTTGGCGGCGGCGGGGTCGAGCAGATCGCGCACGAGCGACGCCATGACGTCGGTCCCCGGCTTGCCGTTGACGGTCATCCCCTTGATGACCTTCGAGATCTCGTGGAGCGCCGGGACGATGTCGGTCGCGAACGCCTCCGCCATGATCGGCTCGTAGGCGCGCGCGTTCGACTTGTTGCAGAACTTGGGGTTCGACTGCGCGGTGCCGCCGTCGACGCAGCGGGTCGGGTTCGACCCTTGCGACCAGTGCCGGTTCATCGCGCCGATCATGCGGATGAAGTACTGCTCGCGCCCCTTGCCGTCCCCGCGCTTCTTCACGAAGGGGGTGACGACGGGCGAAAGCCCCTTCACCGCGTCGAAGGCCTCGCCCATGAAGATGGTCCCGCGCTGGCGGTGCATCAGGAGGTCGTCCTTCGACGCGCAGGTCCGGACGCCGGCCGTTGCACCCGATCCGGTCACCGGGCACACCTTCGTCGGCATCGGATCGGTGAGATCGCTGACGAACTTGTTCGGGTTGCGCCACATGACCATGCGGTTGAGCGCTTCGATGGTCGGCGTCTGCTTGAGGCCGAGGATCCCCGAAGAGCTCTGGAGCAGGCTGTCGACCTGGTTGCCGCCGAGGATCGAGTTCATCGCGCTGACGACGCCGTCGGTCACCGGGAGCTTGCAGCGCGGGGTGCTCGTCCCCTCGATGTTCCCGCCGGCGATGCAGCCGAGGTAGAAGTTCGCGAGGTCGGGGATGTTGAGGACCTCGCACTGATCGTACGTCCCGAAGAGCGGCATCTTGACCGGGATCGGCCCGAGCTTGGTGTTGATCGTCGCGCCCTGACGGTTGCACGCGCGCACGCCCGCCGTGTCGTCGATGAGCGAGGCGAAGCGCTGGAAGAGCGAGCGGTTGTCCTCGGTGTCCGGCTTCGCGCGATCGACCTTCGTCTCCGGATCCTTCAGCTTGCCGCCGACGGTGGTGTTGAACCACGGATCGCTGATCTGCGGACACGCGTCGTCGGCCTTGGCGCCCATCGGCCAGCAGGAGTCGGCCGACGGGTTGTAGTCGAGCTGGTCCTTGTGGGCGGCGAACGACGCCATCCCCTTCGGCAGGATCAGCACGCGCGGATCCGCAAAGGCGTCGAGCACGTCGCGCATCACGTCCGGCTCGGCGCTCATGTCGGCGACGACGCCCATGATCTCGTCCCACAGGACCGAGTCGTCCGCGAGGTCGATGTCCTTGTGTTCGGGCTTGTTGGCGATCTCGCGGATCTTCAGCGCGGCGCCGACCAGGCGCGCGGTCTCCGTCGGGTGATCGCGGAGGAGCTGGCGCTGGAGCTCGAGGTAGTCCCCGACCTTCGGCAGCTGCAGCATCCGACCGAGCGCGTAGACGAGATCGGTGATCGGCGAGTCCGCGATCTTGAAGCCCTTGAACTTGACGACGATCTGCTTCCCCAGCTGGTCGGGATCGTCGTACGATTTCGTCTGATCGAGCCGCTCCCCGAGCTGGAACGTCGCGCCGTGGGCGAGGTCGAGGACCGCGCCGTTCGCCGGATCCGCGAGCACCTTGGTGTCGCGCAGCACCGCGTGGAGGAGCGTGCGCGCCGCGTCGCCGTATTTGTAGAGGGTGCCGTTGGGGGCGGTCGCGCGGCCGAGTGCGTCGCGATCCTTCTCGTTCTGCACGCCGGTGGCCGTCACGAACGGGAACGGCGTCGCAACCCCGAGCACCTTGCCGTCGGCGGCGAGGAAGCGACCGACGGCGTCGACGTCGACCAGGCCGTCGCCGTCCTTGTCCGCGGCGTTGCTCGGCACGGTGGCGAACCACGCGTAGCCGCGCGGATCGCGGACGAGGAACGGGAGCACGGGCGCCATCGGATCGCCGGCGTAAGCGTCGGCCCAGTCGAGCGCGTACGCGGGGCCGCTCAGATCGGCCTTCAGCGGAGGCGCGTCGACGAGGACGTTCCGCAGGATCTCGCTCGTGAGCTTGGGGCGCGCGGACTTCGTCCCGGTGAAGCGGTCGTCGTAGCTCGCCGTCGCGGTGCGCGGCGTCCCCGCCTCCGTCGTCGCGAGCTCGTTCTGCACGACCTCGAGCAGCTTCCGCATCTCCTTCTCGGCCGTGCCGCCGGCGCCGAAGAGCTTGATGGTCTGATCGGTGAACGTGGCGAGATCCTTCTTCCCGGGCTCCACGTTGTACGCGAGGACCGGTCGCGCGATGCCGATCGCCGTCGAGATGGTGCGGTACCCCTTGCGCGCGCCGATGCGGGCGAGCGCTGCGCGCACCTCTTCGCCTCGCTTCGCGCGCGCCTTGCGGACGTTCGCGTCGAGCGGCGACTCGTTCGGGAGCGGCTTCGCGCCGTTCACCCCGAAATGGATCGTCTGGAAGAGCGCGGCGAGCGTGCGCGTCGACTCGGGCAGCGTGTCGTCGTCGTAGAGCGGTACGAGCGCCTTCATCAGATCGCGCAGATCCGTCAGCGACGTCTCCTCCGGCCCCGTCGCATCGGCCTTCTTGTAGACGACGCGCGGGAACATCGTGTTCAGCGCTTCGATCAGACGTGCGCGATGGCGGACCATCACCGAGACCTTCTCGGGCATGTCGCCGTCCGCCTCTTCGTACTTGGTGGCGTACTTCCCCCCAGCGTCCGGATGGCAGACCGCGCGCGACTTGCGCCCCTCGAGGTCGAACGGATCGGCGGTCGCCGCGACGCGATCGCAGAGCACCTGATAGAGGTCGTCGCCGAGGGTGAGCGGCGTCGGCTCTCTGCGCGTGGTGTCGAACTCG
>JBKJQC010000293.1:0-6138 GCA_046593995.1 Polyangiales bacterium | reverse complement strand
GTGGACCAGGTGACGCCGAAATCGACGGTGCGGTAGAGCACGCCGTCGTTGGTGAGCCCGAGTACGGCGCGCTTACCGGCCACGAAGCGAACACCGGCCTTGGGGCCTGTGCCCACGCGGCGCGCGATACCGAGCGGCAGGTCGGCGACGAACACGCCGCCGTTCGAACCGACGAAGACGTACTTGCTCCCCTCGCGACGGACGTCGACGAGCGGCTCTCCGAGGACCGACGTCGCGAATTCCACCGTGCCATCGAGCGCCGTGCGCCAGCGCCGCCCGTGGTCACCGACGTGCAAGACGCCCTCGGTGTGGAGATCGAGCTCGGCGTGGCTCTTGTGTCCACCGGGTGCGAACACCCAACGCGCGTTCGAGGGCGGGGCCGCGCGCGAGGGCTGCGCGGGCGGAGGCTGCGGCACCGACGGCGCAGGTGCACAGCCGACGAGGAGGAGCGAAGCGACGGAACGAGCGACGAGGGCCGCTCGCATCGAGCGAGCGTACGACGCGCGAACACCTCGCGGCTCTCTGGACCGCGTCACAGGAGCCCGATCACCGACGCAACATGACCGATACGCTGCAGGACTTCCACGGTGCGAGGGTACGGCGAGAGGAGCCCTCGCCGGGAATCGATCTGGGATGGGTCAGGCGCGCGATCGACGACGCGCGCGCGCCGCGAGCCCTGCTCCGACGAGCAGGAACGCGAACGTCGCGCCGCCCGCGCGTGCTTGGTCGTGGCGCAGCCGCCGTTCTCGCCGCTGTCGGCGCCGGCGGGCGCGAAGCACTGGCCTTCGTTGCACAAGTAGCCCGACACGCACTGGTCGGACGACGTGCACTGCGCGTAGCAGGCGCCGCGGGCGCGCTCGCAGAGGTAGGGGGAGCACGCGGTCGGCGGCGTCCCGTCGATCGGAATGGAGCTCCCGCCGTCGTCGCTGCACGTTGCCTTGACCGACTCGCACTTGCCGAGCGGGCTGCACGAGAAGCCGGCCGCGCAGTCGGTCGCGGCGGTGCACACGGTCTTGCAGACCTTGCCGTCGCAGGCGAAGCCCGCGCACGTCGTGCTCTCCGGCGCCTTGCAGACACCGGTGCCGTCGCAGAACGACTTGCTCACCGTGCCGTCGGTGCAGCTCTCCGCGCACTCGAAATCGAGGCCGTGCGAGAACGACGCGCACTTGTTCAGGTCCCTGCTGCCGTCGCAGGTGAGCGCCTTGCAGACATCGGCGCCGCCGTCGGAGCACGCCGGGCGCGCACCGTGCGGTGCGCCGGTGACGCCGAGGCACTTGCCCTCTGCGCCGGCGATGTCGCACGCCTGACACTGACCGGCGCAGAGCGTGTCGCAGCAGACGCCGTCGACGCAGAAGCCGGTCGCGCATGGCTCGCGGTGGTGCAAGCCGTGCCGCCCTTCGAGTTGCCCGCGTCGACACAGCTGCCGCTCGCGCACTCGGCGTTATCGGTGCAGAAGGTGCCGATCGCGCCGGTCGTGACGCAGAGACCGGAGGAGCACCTGTAGCCGCTCGCGCAGTCGGTGTTGGCGGTGCACGTGGTCTTGCACGCGGTCGCCGAGGCGCAGATGAAGTTGCCCGGGCAGAGCGTCGACGTCTGCATCGGGCACGTTCCCGCGCTCGAGCAGTTCACCGAGGCGGTGAGGTTGCTCCCGGTGCAGGCCGCGAGCGCGCACTCCTTGCTCGTTCCGGGGTTCGAGCACATCGTGCGGTTCGCGCCGTCGCATTGGTTGCCACACGCGCCACCGGAGGGCGCGGGGCATGCGGAGTGTCCTGCGGCGGGTTGGCCGGAGATGGCCTTGCACGTACCGGCCGATCCGGCCTGGTTACACGACTCGCAGGTCGCACCGCACGCTTCGTTGCAGCACACGCCGTCAGCGCAGAAACCCGAGACGCACTTACGTCGTGGCGCGCGAGTGGCCGCCTCGATCCCGCTCTGGCTGCGCTCGGTCAGCGCCCTTTCGTCACTCGGATCCGTTCGTGACGCAGCGGATCGTCCACTGAGCCGGCGGCCGACCGACTCGGGCGGAGTGGCCTCAGCTCGCGCGTGCGCGGTCCCTGCGGCGGAGAAGCGCCGCCGTCGCCATCGCCACGAGCAGCAGTGACGTCGCGTCGGACGTCGACGACATGCTGCACCCGCCGCCGCTGTCGCTCCGTGGCGTGAGCGGAGGGGGCGACGACGCATCGACGGTGCCGGAGTCGATGCTCGAGATGGACGTGTCCGCTGCCGCATCCGCGGCCACGCCGGTATCGAGCGCGCCCGCGCCGGTATCGACCGCGGCCACGCCGGTATCGATCACCTTCGTGCCGGTGTCGACGATGGGAACACCGCCCTCCGAACGTCCAGCATCGCTGCCGTCACACGCCGACTGTCCGAACTTCGGATCCACCGCCGTCAGTGAAGCGACGCAGTCGGTCGACATGACGGAGGAGATGAGCTCCGCTTCGGTGTACTGAATCCCGACGAGGATCTCGGAGCACTGGGATTCGCCGTTGGCGATCCAATAGGCAGGCATCTCGCTCGCGCCGCTCGCTTGGATGCGCGCGAGGATGCTCGTCCCGGAGCTCGCCGCGGTCGCGACGCGGAGCTGCGTTCCAACGCTCGCCGTTCCGCTGAGGACCTCCTCGATTCGGAGCTGCGGCTGCCCTCCGTCCATGCCGACGACGACGCCACGCACGACCGCAGAGACGGTCTCCGACGAGTAAGGGCCCGGACAGAAGCAGTGCGCCTTCTTGTACATCATGCAATACGAGGGCTGCACCCGCGCCGCCTCGTCGACCGTGAACCCCATCGCGGCAAGAAAGCGCAGGAGCTCGGGATCTCCGGCGAGCTCGTGCACCCGCGCATTGTTCGCCGCAGCCGCGACCCGCTGCACGAGGGCGCCCGCGCCCACGAGCTCCAGCAGGTGCGCCATCGCGCAACGTGTCCCGTCGCCGTCGATGAAGTACGGCGTCTGGTCGACGTGATCCGGATTGCGGGGGTAGCGACCCGCGAGGCGATAGTCGCGCAGCGCGTCGAGCAGGTACGCGCGGACACGTCGCACTTCGACGGGGAGGTGCTTCACGTCACGCCGACGGAGCTCGCGCTCTGCACCTGCGAGGTGGCGCGTGATCCGCGCGTCTTCTCCATGCAGCGTCAGGTCCATGGAGAGCAATGCTGCACGTGTCGGACCCTGCGGGGAACACCGCGCGGCCGAGATCGACGACGCCGACAGCGCCCGACCGGCGTGTCGGGGCGTGGGCCACGATGTGTCGTCCGAAAGACGAAGGGCGGAGTCTCGAGACCCCGCCCTTCCGCTCACGACTCGGACGAGTGAAGGCTCACTCTTCTTCGCCGCCCGGCACCGCGAGCTTCTTCGACCAAAGGATCGCGTCGAGGCGATCGTTCTTGAGGCGGAGGTGCTGGCGGAGGAGGCCCGTGCGGCGGAAGCCGGCGGCCACGAAGGCGGTCGCCATCTTCACGTCGTCGGCGGGGCAGAGCGAGAACGCGCAGACGATCTCGTTCGCGAGGAGGCGCTCGCAAGTGGCCTGCAGCGCGGAGACGAGGAAGTTGCGCTCCCTGTCGTCGCGCGGCGCCGTGAGCACCTCGAGGAAGGCGTTGCCGTAGCAGCGCTGGATCTCGGCGCCGATGGTGACCTCGAGGTTGCCCTTCGCCGTCGCGACGACGTCGCCGCGCGTGACGTCGCGGCCGAACGACTCGAATCCGGTGAGCGCGCGCTGCTCCTTGCTCGCGACGGCGATGCGCTTCTGCGCGTCGAGCGCCGGGATCGCGGTGAGCTTCACGGTGGGCAGCGCCACCTTCGCGAGGAGATCCTTCGCGTGACGGCGCGCATGCGTGACCGTCTTCTCCGCCTGAGCGCTCGCGGCAGGCGCGGGCGCCTCCTCTTCGAGATCCGGCTCGTCGTCCGCGACCGGCGGCGTGAACACGCTGTGCCGGCCGATGCTGAAGACGCCCGACTCCGCGAACTTGGACTTGCCGTTCGTTCCCTGGCTCGCGGCGTGGCCGTGGCCGGACTGGCCTTCGCCGAGCGCGGGCACGATGCATCCCATGATGAACGCGTCGCTGCGCTTGTAGAACCCGGGGATGTTCCCCTCGCGGACGAAGCCGAGTCGCGCCCACGTCGCGCACTCGTCACGCTCGACGAGGACGACGACCTTCTCGATCCGCTCCCGTCGCGCGATCGACTGCACGAACAGCTTCTTCGCGGGCGAGGCACCGGCCCGGAAGTCGATGACGCGCATCGTGCGTGCGCGCCGGTTCAAGAGAAGACAGATCGAGACGACGTCGTTCCGAACGAAGACCTCTTCGAAGGTAGGCCCCTGCGTGATGGCCTTTGCCGACGCTCCCTTGGAACCGCTCGCGCTCGACGGCGCGACCGCAGCGCTCTCACCTGCCCGCCCCAGTGACCGAAGCTTCGTAGCCATCCAGAAAACCTCCCCTCGACCCGTTTCACTTCTCGAGCTCCCGAGAGGCTGTCGGTCCCGGCCGACGCCGGACGCGAACGACAGCGAAAAGGGAATGCAGTCCTTTCGCTCATCTCCCGGAGCGTTGCAATGTTGCAAGGTGGCGCGGCGAACGCGCGAGATTTAGACGCCTGATTTCAATGACTTAGCGGCGACTTCCTCGCGTGGAGTCGCTGGCTTTCCATCCTGAAATGTAGGTGTCGGCTCGATCAAGGGAGCGAGACACGGAGCGCGCGCTCGATCTCCGGAAGACGCGCGCGAGGCACCGAGACGCGCGTCGGCATCCCTCCCGAGAGGCCGAGGAGCGCGAGGAAGTCGACGCCGCTGTCGAACGCAGCCGCGAGCGCGACGCTGTCACCATCGACGACGATCGAGATCGTCTCGCGCTCCTGTCCGAGCAGGAGCAAGAGCGTCTTGTCGTAGTGGCGTTGTCGCGCACCGGTGACATCGACGTACGCGACGCCGTGCGGCGTGCCGGTGAGCCGCAGGTATCCGCGCGCGAGCCTGCGCGCTTCTTCCTCTTGTCCCGCGTACTGCGAGGCCGCGACGTCTATCGGCTCCCACAGCCCCGCGTCCGAGAGCCCGGACGCGAGGTGGCGCACGATGATCCCGAAGAGGCCTTCGTCGTTCGGGCGACCGCGGAGCGCACGATCGAAGCGATCCCCGAGCGGTCCGGGGGGGCCGATGCGCGTGTCGATCGCGCGCGCGTCCGCGTCGGCACCCGGGTACGGCTCGACGCCACCACGCATCCACTTGGCCGCGGCGCAGAGCCCGTCGAAGTCCGTGTGGCAGCAGACGGTGTCGACCGGGCCCCTCGCGCCGACGCGCGCGACGAGCTCGGGCGTGACCATCTCGGGGCAGGCGGGGTGCTCGGCCTTGGTGGACAGGACGAAGCGCTCGTCGCTCGCGTAGTCGGCGTGACGCGCGTGGTCGTGATGGTCGACCCAGGCGGCGAGGCGCGGACCGAGCCCATCGATGAAGCGCTTGGTGATCTCGTCGAACTTCCCGCGCCCGCCGCCCGTGTCGTAGGCGAACGCGATGTCGAGCACGACCACCCGACCGCGGAGGTCCTTCGCTTTCGGGAGCTTGCGCGGCGTCCCGAAGGCGAGCGCGACAGTGGCGGTGGGCCCGGCGGTGGGAGCAATCGACAAGCGCGAGGCTCTACCGCCGCACTCTGCGGACCGGAAGCCGTTCCCCAACCCGAGCGCCCCCGAGCGCATGTGAGTACACCCACGCTCAGCGGGAACGCGTCGTGACCCGCCTGGAGAATTGCACTACGCTGACAGGCGGATGTCCGTCCTCGACGACCGGGCGGCCCTGCCAAGCGCGGGGACCGCGAGGCGTGCTGCGGCGCCCGGTGCCGCGGACGACGCTGGACCGGAGCGTCGCGCGGATGCGTCCGGCGAGCAGAAGGCGGGCGAATCGAAGTCGGCGGAGTCCATGAAGGCCGCCGAGGACAAGGTTGCGGCGGAGCAGGCCGAGGCGAAGCGCGTCACCACGGCTCCCCACGAGGCGGCCGTCGAGAAGCCCGATCCGATGCTCGGCACGATCATCGCGGGCCGCTATCGCATCGAGTCGCGGCTCGGCGAAGGCGGGATGGGCTCCGTCTATCTCGTCGAGCACACGCACATGCGGAAGAAGCTCGCGCTGAAGGTCCTCCACAAGGAGATGACCGCGC